>NZ_JBHVER010000034.1:0-51782 GCF_042802195.1 Kitasatospora sp. NPDC057500
CAGGTTGTGGGGGCGGTCCGGGACCGCCGTGGAACGGCGTCCCTCGGGGCCCGGCGCCCGCTCAGTCCTGGTCCTGCGGACGGGCGGGGCCGGAGGCGCCCTGTTCGTAGGCCTCGATGGTGCGGACGAACAGCGCGCGGTCCTCGGGCGCGAGCGGCTCGAAGGCGCTGCGCCAGGCGGTCGCGCCATTGGCCAGCCAGCCTTCGATGGCCGCCCTGGTCTCGGGCTCCTCGGTGATCGTGACGATGGTGCGACGGCGGTCCGCCGGGTCCGACTTGCGCTCCACCACGCCCTGCCGGCTGAGGTCGCTCACCATCAGGCTCACCGTGGTCGGCGCCACCTGGAGGCGCGCTGCCAGCTGCTTGACCGGCATCGGCCCGTCGAACACCAGGTAGGAGAGCATCGACAGGTGCCGGGGCGCCAGGTTCGCCGACCGGAGCCGCTCGGGCACCGGCGTGCGCTTGAGCCGTGCCGCCACCCTCGGCATGAACAGCAGCATCGCGCGGACCGCCTCGTCGGCGCTCAGACCGCCCCCGGTTGCTGTGGACATCCGCTCCGCCCCTCCTCTCGACGGCTCACACCGTACCGGAGCGGCCCTGGTCAGCGCCCCGCACGGGCTACGGATTGGTGGTGATGTCCGGGATGCCCGACGGCGACGGCACCGCGTCGAAGCGGAACACCTGGCCGGACTCGGCCGGATCACAGGCGAGTTGGACCACCGGCGTACGCGCTGTGGTGGCGGATCCGCCCGACACCGTCAGGCAGGCGCCGCTGTGCTGCGGCACGATCCGGAAGCCGCCGCCCGCGACGGCCTCCAGTCGGAAGCGCTCCGAGGTGCCGCGCCGGCCGCAGTAGTCGTCCCCCGCCGGAGCGGCCGGCCGGGTGCTGCCGTTCTCCACCCCCAGGCAGCCGTAGCCGAACACCGGGTGCAGCGACCGCAGTCGGAACACCCCGCCGTCCAGCGGCTCCAGGGAGTACACCGGGACGGCCTCGGCGCAGTCGGCCTGGAAGACGTGGCCCGCGCCCTCGTCCTCGCGCTCGGAGAAGCAGAGGCCCGAGTCGTCCGAGCGGATCCGGTAGGTGCCGGACGGCGGCGCGCCCCGCTCGGCCTCGTCCCCGTCCCCGCCCGAGTTCGCCAGCAGGTAGCCGCCGGCACCGAGCAGGGCGGCCGCCGCGACGGCGGCGAGGCCCAACAGCCGGGCACGGGGCCGCCGCGCGGGCACCGCCTCCGGTTCCCCGCCCGGCTCCCTCTCCGGTTCCGTGCGCGATTCCTTGCGCGATTCCCTGTCCGGCTCCCTGTCCGGCTCCTTGTCCGGCTCCGCCGCGATCCGGTGCCGCGCCGCGAGCCAGGCGTCGGTGTCGGCGTCCGCCCCGCAGGCGTGCAGGAAGGCCAGCAGGACCTCCGGCCTCGGCAGCGCGTCACGCCGCAGCAGATCGGCCACCGTACTGCGCGGCAGCACCTCGCCACGCTCGGCCGCCCGTTCCTCCAACTGCCGGAAGGACAGCCCCGACCGCTCCTTCAGCCCACGCAGCAGCGCCGCGAACTCCCCCGCGTCCCGGGCATCCTGGGGCTTCGCCCCTCCCTGCCCGGGATCCCTCCCCTGTGACCCGTCCCGGTCCTGGTCCCGCATGCGCCAGATCCTCCCCGAGCCCCGCCCTGCCCGGCAAGTGCACGTCCGGCCGAACCGACCCGCGTGTCCCGGACACCCCGCCCGACCTGGCAGGACGGCTCCCCGGCCGTCCGGGACGGTCCGACTCCCTGGCGCCGCGCCTCGCCGTCCGGAATCGTCCGGACCCATGCGCCGGGCGGACGCCGTCACGGGGGCGGTCGACCGCCCGGCGCCCGGGACGACCGCCCCCGGAGGACACCGGTCCGCCGACACCCCCGCGCAGCCCTCCGATCAGGCAGAACCTCGAAGTCCTGCCGGAGTACTAGGGTTTCGGAAGAGGCCTGACGGCTCCGGCTGGGCACCCGACCGGCCGGACGGGCCCGAGCCGAGGGGTGTGGTGACGGTGGCGATGCGGGAGTACCCGCTGGTGGGCGGGCCGGTGGAGGTCCGGGGTGCGTTGGACCTGGAGAGGACGCCGGCGGGGGTGATGCCGCGCCGACTGCCGGCGTGGACCAAGGAGCAGTACCAGGACCCGTCGGTCTACGGGGGAACGCTGATGCCTTCGGGGGTGCGGCTGGTGTTCCGCACCGATGCGCGGGTGGTCGAGTTCGAGGTCCTCACCTCCACGGGGCAGCTCGACGGCGACCCCGGGCCCCGGCCGACCGGGTTGCTGGAACTGATGGTGGACGGTGCTCTCGCCGGGCGCCGACGGGCGCCGCTGGGTCATGTGGTGCGGATGGCCAGCCCCGGGGCCGAGCAGCAGCTGATACCGGGTAAGCCGGGAACGGCGCGTTTCGCCGGGCTGCCGGCCGGCATGAAGAACATCGAGCTGTGGCTGCCGCAGCAGACCCCCACGGAGCTGGTGGCGCTCCGTGCCGACGGTGAGGTCCTGGCCCCCCTGCCCTCCGACGGCCGGCCCCGCTGGGTGCACCACGGAAGCTCCATCAGCCACTGCCTCGAAGCCGACGGCCCCACCGGCACCTGGCCCGTGGTGGCGGCGGCGCTCGGGGGCGCGGAGGTGACCAACCTCAGCCAGCCGGGCAACGACATGCTGGATCCCTACGTCGCCCGGACGATCCGCGACCTGCCCGCCGACCTGATCAGCCTCAAGACGGGCATCAACATCGTGGCCCGCGCGGCCTTCCGGCTGCGGACGTTCGGCCCGGCGGTGCACGGGTACCTGGACACGATCCGGGACGGCCACCCGGACACCCCGCTGCTGGTGATCTCCCCGGTGAGCTGCCCGGCGCTCGAAGCGCGCCCCGGCCCGACCGGCGTGGACCGGGACGGGCGGATCACGGCGCTGGGCGACCCGGCCGACCTGGCCGGTGGGGCGTTGTCGCTCCAGGTGGTCCGTGACGAGCTGGCAAGGATCGTGGCGGTCCGGCAGGCACACGATCCGAACCTGCACCACCTCGACGGACGCGAACTGCTCGGGCCGGCCGATGTGGACGACCTTCCCGACGGCCTGCACCCCTCTGCCGCCGCGTACCGCCGGATGGGCGAACGCTTCGCCGCCCACGCCTTCTCCGACGGCGGCCCGTTCCGCGCCCGCTCGCGTACCCGGCCGACCGGCTGAACTCCGGCCCGCCCGCATCGTCCGGGGCCAGGAGGCGAAGTCCTGCCGGCGCGCTGGAGCGCTGACCCCCGGTCCACAGAACCCGCCGCCCTCCGGAGCGGGAAGTCGGCCCGCCCGACTTCCCGCTCCCGCCGCCTCAGTGCGCGGGGGTGGGGTGGCTGAGGAGGTGGCCGGCGGGGGTGGTGGTCAGGAGGTGGCCGGTGTGGGAGGTGAGGGCGGTGGTCGGGGGGAAGGGGGTGGTGGGGGTGAAGGAGGGGTGGGGGGTGGTGGTCGGGGGGCGGGTGGTGAGGCCGGTGGGGGTGGTGGCGTGGAGGCGGCCGCCCAGGACCGCGAGGGTGGTGGCGCCGGCGGCGGGGCAGAGGGGGTGCCAGGGGGCGTCGGGGTCGGTGGCGGGGCGGTGGTGGAGGGTGTCGTCGTGCGGGGTGACGGCGAACAGGGTGCCGTCGCACATCGCGAGGGCGGCCGTGCCGGGCGGGGCACTGCCGACCGGGGTCCAGGGGGCCGGGCCGGGGACGGGGTCGCGGACGAGGAGGCGGTCGTCCTCGGTGACGGCGAGCAGGGCGAGCGGGATCGGACCGGCGGCCTCGCGCGGGGCGGTGAGGCAGCGGATCCGCGGGGCCGGGCCGGGCGTCGGCGGACACGGCGTCCACGGGAGGTTCTGGTCCGACGGTTCCCGGTGCAGCAGGGTGGTGCCGTCGGCTGCCACCGCGAACAGCAGCCCCTCGCAGGCGGCGAGCGCCCGGACGCCGTCCGCCCGGCCGACGACGTGCCGGCCCGGCACGGGCCCGGCGCCGCCGAGGCGGTCCAGCACATTGCGGGTGATCCGGTCGACCACCGGATCACCCAGCGCCCGGCCCCAGTTGATGGTGGCGGCGTTGAAGACGGTACCGGCGCCGAGCCGGAACACGCCCATGGTCGCCCAGCCGCCCTGCCCGTAGCGGCGCCAGTGCCGGAGGTCGGCGGTGGCGAGCACGGCGAAGGAGCGCGGTGTGCCGTCCCGGCCGGTGGCGCGGGGCACGCCGGCGGTCCAGTCGAGTTCGGCGGCGTCGGTCTCGTAGCCGAGCGAGCCCCGCGCGAACGCGTCGCCGTCGGCGAGCCCGGTGCCCTCGAAGACCCAGTGCTCGGCGAACCGGACGGTGTAGGACTCGCGGCCGATGACGGCCATGCCGTCGCCCCAGGCGCCGGCGCCGTTGCGGAAGCTGACGCCGGTCATCGCGTTCTCCGGCCGGTCCACCGGGGAGCTGGACCACTCGACGGTGGTCCGGCGCGGGTCGGTGGCGGTGACCGGGTCGGCGGCGGCGTCACGGTGGCACACCATCGAGCGGCCGCCGTCCGGCCCGTCCTCGATCCGGATCTGCCACCAGGCCGTGTTGGCCGCGAAGAACGCCAGGTTGCCGCCCCGGCGGGCGAACTCCTCCACGCTGTCGCGCATGCCGGCGGACCAGTACTCGTCGTGCCCGTTGACCACCAGCAACCGGTAGCGGGACAGGGATTCGGCGAAGGAGCGGTCGTCCAGGTCGAATCCGGAGCAGTACTCGACGGGGTACCCGGCCCGGGGCAGCCAGCGCAGCAGCGGCGCCTCCCAGCGCTCGGGCGGCGGCCCGCCGCCGGGGGCGTCGAGCCGGACGCGGGCGGCGCGGCCGGGCTGCTCGGCGTAGTAGAGGCCCCGGCCGGGCTGGCCGGCCCGGTGGTAGGCGCGCCAGGTGGCGAACGGGATCGAGACGAGAGTGCCGGAGCCGACCCCGGGACGGGCGGCGCGCACGACGAACCAGACCTCGTGCTCGGCGTCGCGCTCGGGCGCGGGCTGCTCGGGGCGCTCGTCGTGGAAGCTCGCCCGGTAGAGCGAACTCGGCCAGTGCGCGGGGACGTCGAGGTCCCAGTCGGTGACGTCGGAGAGGGCCGCCTTCAGCCGCACCTCTCCGCTCACCTCGTCGGTGACGACGACCCGGCCGCGCAGCGGACGGCCCTCGACGCCCCGGCCGCCGAGCCGGAAGCCCAGCCGACCGCCCTGCACGCAGGAGGTCGCCCCGGCACTCGCCAGCGGACGCGGCACGAGGTCGGCCGCCTTCACGAGAGCCGTTCCAGCAGGCCGGGCAGCGACGCGAGCCGGGGCGGGGCGCCGGCGGCGGAGGCGACCACCAGTTCCTCGATCGCCCGCAGATGGGCGTGGATCGCCGCCGGCGGCAGGTAGGCGGTGTCGGCGGTGAGGGTGACGGTGAGCGCGGAGTCGTCGCCGGTGAGGTGGAGGCAGTACCGGCAGGCGACCAGCTCCTGGGTGGCCGGGAAGTCCAGCACGGTGCTTCGGCGGAGTCCGTCCAGCTCCTCGGCGGTCGGCGACTCCGTGGCGGACAGCGGGCGTTCGACGAGCCGCATGTCGTTGAAGCAGCAGTACGGATGCACCTCGGTACCGCGCTCGCCGGCGATCCGGGCGAGCAGTGCGTCCCATTCCACCGGGTCGTAGGCGGCCGCCCGGTAGCCGGCCAGGGCGGCCCGCCAGGCGGTCGGCAGCAGGTCGGTGAAGACGGCGCCGCCGTCGAGGTCCTCGGGCAGGTCGAGGACGACCAGGGCGTCCTGGGAGAGCGTGCTGACCAGGTCGCGGTGGTCGGTCGCGGTCCGGTTCCCGGCGATCGGCATCACGGCCGCCGCCGGGTGGCCCCGGTCGGCGGCGACCAGGGCCGCACTGGCGGCGAGCAGCACGGTGGAGCCGCTGACCCGGTGGACGGCCGCGAGCGCGTCCACCGCCCGGGGCAGCGCCGCCGACACCAGCCGGCCGGTCCAGAAGCGAGGCGAACGCGGCTCGGCGACCCGGTCGGCGAACATCGTCGGCGGCATCCGCCGCAGGTCGGCCTCCCAGCGGGCGAGCGCCGCCGCGCCCCGGCGGCGCCCGGCCGGGCCGTCCTGCTGGTGCGCGAGGTCGTACGGGGTGACGGCGGCGGGCCGGCCCGCCGAACCCCGGCGGACCAGCAGCCGGAGGTCGCGGACCAGCACCTCGGCGCCGTGCCCGTCCGAGGCGAGGTGGCACAGGGCGAACACGGCGTGGGTGATCCGCCCGCCGCACCGCACGGCGCCGAACCGGACGGGCCACTCCCCCGCGTAGTCGAAGCGCCGCCCGGTGAGGTCGGCCAGCAGTTCCTCGGCGGCCTCGCCGGCCCGGTCGGGGTCGGGCTCCTCCCGCACCTCGACGACGGTCTCCCCGTCCGCGAAGAGGAGTTGGCCGGGTTCGCCGTCCGCCCCGAAGGCGAGCCGGGTGCGCAGCGCCTCGTGCCGGGCGACCAGCGCGGCGACGGCGTCCGCGAGCCGGGGCCCGTCGACGGGCGCGCCGCGGTCGGCGAGCGGGAGGATCCGGCCGAGGTTGAAGTAGTGGTCGTTGGGCGCGGTGCGGCCGATGGCGTGCCAGATGGCGCGCTGGCCCCAGGTGAGCGGGGCCCGCCCGGACCGGGTGCCCGTGAAGGGGACGGTGAGGCCGGGGCGTACGGCGGTGGTCGCTCCGTTCATCCGGCGTGCTCGTGCAGTCGGGCGGCGAGGGCGGTCAGGCCGGCGGCGTGCAGGGCGGGGTCGCCGAGGTCGATCAGCACCTCGAACTCCTCCTCCAGGCTGTCGGCGAGCCGCAGCAGGGCGAGCGAGGAGACGCCGAGGGCCGTCAACGACTCCTCGGAGGCGAGGAGTTCGGCGACGGAGAGCTGCCCGTCGGTGGCGGCGCAGACCAGCTCGGCGAGACGGCCGCGAACGGGGGCGAGGTCGGCGGGGTCGACGGAGGTGGTCATCGGGCGCTCCCGTCCGCCTGCTCGGCGAGGCGGCGGCGCAGGCTGAGCGGGCGGATGTCCGGCCAGACGCGGTCGACGTGCTCGCCGCACTCCTCCTCGGTGCCGGCGAACCCCTCCGCGCGCCAGCCGCCGGGAAGCGGGGCGGCGGCGGGCCAGAGGGCGTGCTGCTCCTCGTCGTTGACGACCACCAGGTACGGGGCCTCGGCGCTCGCGGGGTTGCTCACGGCGTTGCTCACGGGGTTCACTCCTGACGCAGGTCGGACACGGCGGCGGCGACGCCGCGGGCGGTGGGGGTGTCGAAGAAGACGTCCAACGGGACGGCTACGCCGAGCTGTTGGCGGATCCTGGCGGCGATCGCGGTGATCAGCAGCGAGTGGCCGCCGAGGTCGAAGAAGTCCTCGTCGGGGCCGAGGTCGTCCAGCCGCAGCACCTCGCGCCAGATGGCGAGGACGGCGGTGGTGGTCCCGTCGAGTCCGGTGGGCTCCGGCTCCGCCTCGGCCCGCTCGACGGCCGGTTCGGGCAGGGCCGCCCGGTCCAGCTTGCCGTTGGGCGTGAGCGGGAAGGCGTCCAGGACGGTGTAGCTGCCCGGCAGGACGGCGGCGGGGAGGGTGGCGGCGAGGTGCGCGCGCAGTTCCTCGGCCGTGGGCGCGCCCGGACCGGCGGGGACGACGTAGGCGGCGAGGCGGCGGTCCCCGTCGGCGCCGGACAGCGTGGTGGCGGCCTGGGCGACGGCGGGGTGATCGGCCAACCGGGCCTCGATCTCGCCGAGTTCGATCCGGTGGCCGCGCAGCTTGACCTGGGTGTCGGCGCGGCCGACGAACTCCAGTCCGCCGCCGGGCTGCCGTCGCACCAGGTCGCCGGTGCGGTAGAGGCGGGAGCCGGGCGGCCCGTACGGGTCGGGCAGGAAGCGCCGGGCGGTCAGCCCGGGGCGGCCCCGGTAGCCGTGCGCGACGCCCGCGCCGCCGAGGTACAGCTCGCCGGGGAGCCCGTACGGCACCGGCTGGAGGTGCTCGTCGAGCACGTAGGCGCGGGTGTTGGCGAGCGGTTCGCCGATGCTCACCCGGCCTTCGGGGGCGGCGGGTTCGGCGAGGGTGGACCAGACGGTGGTCTCGGTGGGGCCGTAGACGTTGACCAGCCGGGCGGTGGCGGCGGCGAGGGCGGCGGCGAGCGGGGCGGGCAGGGCCTCGCCGCCGGTGAGCGCGGTCAGGCCGCGACCGGACGACGCCAGGCCCGCGTCCAGCAGCACCCGCCAGCCGCTGGGCGTGGCCTGGACGTGGCTGACCCCCTCGCTCGCGACGAGGCCGAGCAGCGCGGGCCCGTCCCGGTGGGCGCCCTCGGGGGCGAGGACGACGCGGCCGCCGGTGATCAGCGGCAGCAGCAGTTCGACGGTGGAGATGTCGAAGGAGAGCGAGGTCAGGCCGAGCCAGCGGTCCTCGGGGCGGGCGCCGAGGAGGTCGCGCAGGCTGCCGAGCAGGTTGGCGAGCGCTCCGTGCGGCACCTCGACGCCCTTGGGGGTGCCGGTGGAGCCGGAGGTGTAGAGCACGTACGCGGGGTGGTCCGGCGAGGGCCCGGCGGGCAGGTCGGCGGCGGCCGAGGAGCCCACGAGGTCGCCCGGCGCGAGGTCGCCCGGCGCGGACGGCTCGCGGGTGATCCGCAGCGCGAGGCCGGAGTCGGCGCGCAGGAAGGCGAGCCGGTCGGCGGGGTACTCCGGGTCGAGCGGCAGATAGGCCGCACCGGCCGCCAGCACCCCGAGCACGGCGACGAGTTGGTCCCGCCCTCGCGGCAGGGCGATGCCGACCAGGGTGCCGGGCCCGGCGCCGCGCCGGGTGAGCGCGGCGGCGGCGTCGGCGACCAGCCGGGCCAACTCCCGGTAGCGGTACTCGACACCGTCGGCGACCAGCGCGACGGCTTCCGGGGCGGCGGCCGCGCGGGCGGCGAACAGCGCGGGGACGGTCGCCTCGGCGAGGCCGGGTTCCGGTGCGGGTGCGGCGAGTTGGGCGTCCCGCTCGTCGGCGCCGAGCAGCGGCAGGCGGCCGACCGGGGTGGCGGGGTCGGCGAGGGCGCCGTCCAGCAGGGCGGCGAGGTGAGCGGCGATCCGCTCGGGGGCGCCGGGCCCGAAGGCCTCCGTCCGGTACTGCAGGCTGACGTCCAGCGAACCGTCGGCGTCGACGAGTTGGAGGTGGACGAGGTTGCGGGCGGTGCCCGCGAAGCCGATCCAGCGGACGGCGGCGGCGAGGCCGGGGCCGAAGTCGGGCTCCGGCGTGCCGGAGGGGCGGCGGCGGTAGCTGACGGAGAGCGGGGTGAGCGCCGTGCGCGGGGTGAGGCCGCGCACGGCCTGCCCGAGCGGGACGTCCCGGTACGGGTACAGGCCCCGAAGCCCGGCACGCACCGCGAGCGCGAGTGCGGCGAACGACTCCTCCGCCGACGGCGCGGTGAACAGCGGGAGTTCGTTGACGGCCAGTCCGACGGCGACCGGCTCCCCGGGACGGCGCACGGAGAGCTCGACGGCCGTGGCCGGCGCCAGGTTTCCGTACCGCAGCAGCAGCGCGTGCCAGGCGGCGGTGAGCAGTTCGAAGCGGGTGACGCCCAGCCGCTCGGCGGTCGCGACCAGCGCGGCGTGCCGGTCGCCGTCGAGCCGGAACCCGACGCAGGCCCCGGGTCCGGGCAGGGTGCCGGGGGCGGCGCCCGGGTCGGCGACGGTCCGCAGCCCGGGCAGGACCGGCGGACCCGGCTCGCGCCACCGCCCGTCCCAGTAGGCGGTGGCCGCGGCGGACGGCCCGCCGCTCGCCGCCGCCCCGCCCACCGGGGCGAGCGCCTCGCCCCGGTGGGCGGCGGCGAGGTCGGCGACCAGCCGGTCCTTGGACTCGCCGTCGAAGGCCAGGTGGTGGGCGGTGACCAGCAGGACGTGCCGCTCGGCGCCGGTCCGGTAGAGGGTGAACCGGGCGAGCGGCCCGGCCGCCAGGTCGAAGCGGGCGGCGCTCTCGTCGGCGAGCAGCTTGCCGAGGTCCTCGTCCGGGCACTCGACGGTCCGCAGGCCGGGCGCGGGACCGGGCCGTACCCCGGGGCCGTCGGGGTCGATCCGGCCGGCCAGCACGGGGTGGTGCCGGACCACCCGGGCGCAGGACTCGGTGAGAGCGGCGGCGTCGAGCGGCCCGGTGAACTCGACGGTGACGGCCAGGTGGTAGGCGGCGCCGGCGTCGAGGGTCTGCTCGGTGAGCCAGATGCCGTGCTGGGCGGGGTTGAGGGCGGTGGTCATCGGGTGGCCTCGCTGGTGGTGGGGAGGGTCTGGCCGGCCGTGGGTGGCGCGTCCTGGGCCACCAGGCCGCGCAGTTCGCGCTTGAGCACCTTGCCGCCCTCGTTGCGCGGCAGCGTCTCGCGGTAGAGCACGGTGGCCGGCAGTTCGTGCGCGGCGAGGTGGCCGAGCAGGAAGGTCCGCAGTTCGGCGGCGCTCGGCGGCTCGGCGCCGGGCGCGGCCACCAGCACGGCGGCGACCACGGAGCCGAGCACGGGGTGCGGGACGCCGAACGCGGCGGCGTCGGCGATCAGCGGGTGGGCGTGCAGGGCGTTCTCGACCTGGAGCGTGGAGACCTTGTGGGCTCCGGACTTGACGACGTCCTTCTCCCGGTCGAGCAGGTGCAGGAAGCCGTCGGCGTCGATCCGCCCGAGGTCGCCCATGCGCACCCAGGCGCCCTGGAAGGTCGCCCGGTCCCGCTCGCCGAGGTAGCCGCGCGGCGCGGTGGGCGAGCGCAGCCACAGCTCGCCCGGCTCGCCGGCCGGCAGCGGGCGGCCCTCGGCGTCGGTGATCCGCAGGTCGGCGAGCGAGGCGGGCCGGCCGGGCGAGTCGGGGTGCTCGGGGTCGAACAGCAGGGTGATCTGGGCGGGGGCGGCCTCGGTGGAGGTGTAGTAGTTGGTGATCTGGGCCCGAGGGAAGGCCCGGCTGAGCGCCAGCGCGACCGGCTGGGGCAGCGCGGCGGCCGTGGAGCCGACCAGCCGGACGCCGCTCACGTCGGCCTTGGCCAGGGCCGCGGAGGCGAGCAGTTCGATGGCCATGGCGGGCACCAGGAAGACGCTGCCGACGCCGTGTTCGGCGATCAGCCGGACGAACCGCAGCGGGGTGAACTGCGGGGCGGCGACGCAGGTGGCGTGCGCGTTGAGCGCGTTGACCAGCATGGTCTGCCCGGCGTTGGTGCCGACCGGGAAGGCGTGCAGGAAGGTCTGCGAGTGCCGCAGCGGGCGGCGGCGCTCGTCCAGGGTACAGCCGTACGCCAGGTTGGCGTGGGTGGCGGTGACGCCCTTGGGGGTGCCGGTGGTACCGGAGGTGTAGAGGATCTGGGCGGGTGCGCCGGGGTCCACGGGCGGCAGGTCCGGCTCGGCGGGGTGGCCGGCCGCGTCGGCCTCGGTGAGCGTGCGCACGCCGGCGGCGTCCGGGGCCTCGCCGGTGTGCAGCAGGAGCGCCGCGCCGGAGTCGGCGAGGGCGTGGGCGGTGACGGCAGGGGCGAGCCGGTCGGAGAGCGGGACGGCGACGCCGCCGGCCCGCAGCACCGCGAGGTGGGCGACGGCGTAGGCCGCCCAGTCGGCGGTGCCGTGGCGCAGGGCGACCCGGTCGCCGGTGCGCAGTCCGGCGGCGCGCAGGGCCACGGCGAGGGCGCCGGAACGGGCCTGCCAGGCGCCGAAGGAGAGCCGGTCGGCGCCGTTGACGACGGCGGTCCGCTCGGGGTGGGCGGCGGCCCGGTGGGCGAGCAGCGCGGGCAGGCCGGAGGGGGCGGCGCGGTTCACACGGCCTCCCGGGCGGCGTCCGCGGTGGTGCCCTTGACGGCGTCCGCGGACCTGCGGGCGGCGGCGGCCCGGGCGCGCTCGCGCAGGCCGACCAGGTCGTCCGGCTCGGCGTCCGGCACCTCCCGGTCGAAGCGGGCGAGCGAGGGCAGCCGCAGTCCGACGGCGACCAGCACCAGCATGGCCAGCCCGAACAGCACGTACATCAGGGCGATGCCGCGCCCGGGCCCGGTGCCGATCAGCGGCCCGAAGACGGGGGCGAGCGCGCCGTCCGGCTCCATCAGCGGGCCGAAGACGGCCGAGCCGAGCGGGGCGATCACGCCGTGGCCGAGCGGCAGGGTGGACCAGGCGACCAGGGTGTTCAGCGCGAACACCCGGCCGTGGAACCGCTGCGGCACCTTGACCTGGACGATCGTCGAGTAGACGCCGTTGACCAGGGAGAGCGCGAAGGACATCCCGAACGCGCCGGCGGCGATCACCCAGAGCCCGGCGTGCAGGCCGGTGGCGGCGCCGGCCAGGGCGAGGACGGCGGCCAGGCCGAGCATGCCGCGCAGCCGGTGGCGGCGCGGTCCGCCCCAGAAGCCCATCGCGATGCCGCCGAGCAGCGCCCCGGCGCCGCCGGCGACGGCGACCCGGGCGGCGCCGTCCAGATCGGAGAAGGCGAGCACCATCGGGGTGGTGAGCAGGAACAGCGGGGAGAGGAAGACGTTCAGGCCGGCGAACCAGAGCAGCATGGAGCGGAAGCCGCGCTGGCGCCAGGAGTAGCCGAAGCCCTGCTTGATCTCCTCGACCAGCGGTTCGCGCCTGGTCCACGGCAGGGTGCGCGGGAAGCGCACCGCGAGCAGGATGCCGACGGCGATGGTGTAGCTGACCACGTCGATGATCAGGATGCCGCGCAGGCCGATCCCGGCGAGCAGCGCGACCGCGACCAGCGGGACGACGAACTGGGCTGCTCCGAAGGCGAGTTGGACGACGCCGTTGGCGTGGCCGAGGTACTGCTTGGGGACGATCTGGGGCACCGCGGAGGCGTAGGCGAGGCGTTGGAAGGTGAGCGCGACGGAGAGCACGCCGAGCAGTACGTAGACCTGCCAGGAGTGCAGTTGCCCGGCCAGCAGCAGCGCCAGCATGGCGGCCTGGGTGGCTCCGGCGGCGACGTCCCCGGCGAGCATCACCTTGCGCCGGTCCAGCCGGTCGACCAGGGCGCCGGCCACCGGGCCGACGACGATGCCGGGCAGCATCGCGATGACGGCGTAGAGCGCGTAGCGGGTCATCGACCCGGTCTCCAGCAGGATCCAGATCGGCAGCGCGAACTCGGTGAGCGCCGAGCCGGTGATGGAGGCCAGCTGCCCGGCGGCGACGGCCAGGAAGCGGCCCATGCTGGGCTGCGGCCCCTCGTCCGCCGCGGGCTCCGCCGCCGTCTCCTCCTCGGTGGGAGCAGGCGGGCCGGTCTCGCCGTGGAACCACCAGGAGCTGTCCGGGCCGCGCGCCGGCAGGGTTTCGGTCCGCCCGTCGAGGACGGCGCGGTGCACGGTGGTGACGGCCTCGACGACCTCCGCCGCGCGGTACTTGACGAAGAAGTGCCCGCCCTGGTCGAGCACCGCGACGGCGGAGCGCTCGGCGAGCAGCAGCCATTCGCGGTACCGCTCCTGGTAGAAGTCGGCGGCCGGGTCGTGGTCGCCGACCAGCGAGACCAGCGGGGCGCGCAGCCGGGGCGCGCCGGCGGAGACCTCCTCGATGGCCCGGGTGAAGTACGCCTCGGCGGCCTTGGAGTCCTGGCGCATGTTGCCGACGATGAACCGGATCTGCTCCTGGTCGAGTTCGGAGGTGTCGACGCCCATGCCGGTGAGCCAGTTGAGGTAGACCCGGTCACCGAGCAGCGGTTCCAGGGCGGCGATGCCGCTGAGCGCGGTGAACACCTTGCTGCGCGGCTTGGCGAACGGGAACTGGGCGCCGGCGTAGACGGCTTCGAGCTCCCGGCCGGAGGCCTCCAGCAGCCGGGCGGTGGCGACGGCGAGGGCGGTGCCGACGCCGCAGTGGCCGTAGACGACGACCGGGCCGTCGACCCGCTCGCGCACCTCGGCGGCCAGCTGTTCGGCCAACTCGTCGAAGGCCAGGTGCTGTTCGGTGACGCCGATGTCGTGGCCGGGGATCGCGACGGCCCACAGTTCGGTGTCGGCGGGCAGCAGGTCGGCGACCGGCTGGTAGACGACGGCGCTGCCGCCGCCGTAGGGGACGCAGACCAGGGTGAGCCGGCGGCGGTCGGCCGGGACGGGCCGGGTGAGCCGGTGCAGCAGGCGGCGCGGGCCGCGGTCCTGCTCGTCGAGCGTGGCGAGGGCGGCGAGGTCGTGGACGGTGCGGCAGGTGAAGAGGTCCATCACGCTGACCGGGCGGGCGCCGGCCTCGGTGAGCCGCTTGCGGGCCTTGGCGACGACCTGGGTGGCGAGCAGCGAGTGGCCGCCGAGGTCGAAGAAGTCCTCGTCGGTGCCGACCTCGGGCAGGCCGAGCACCTCGGCCCAGATCTCGGCGAGCACCCGCTCGGCCTCGGTGGCCGGCTTGGCGGCGCCGGCGTCCCGGCGGACCTGCGGGGCGGGCAGGGCGCGGCGGTCGAGCTTGCCGTTGGGGGTGAGCGGCAGGGCGGGCAGGACGGCGAAGGCGGCGGGGACCTGGTGGTCGGGCAGGGTGCGCTTGAGGGTGGCGCGCAGCGCGGCCGGGTCGGGCTCGTCGGCGCCGGGGGCGGGGACGAGGTAGCCGGTGAGCCGCTTGTCGCCGGGCCGGTCCTCGCGGACGACGACGGCGGCATCGGCGATGCCGGGCTGGGCGCGCAGGGCGGCCTCGGTCTCGCCGGGTTCGATCCGCAGGCCGCGGATCTTGACCTGCTGGTCGATCCGGCCGAGGTGTTCGAGGGTGCCGTCGGGGCGGCGGCGGGCGAGGTCGCCGGTGCGGTAGAGCCGGGCGCCGGGCGGGCCGTAGGGGTCGGGGACGAACCGGGCGGCGGTGAGGCCGGGGCGGCGGTGGTAGCCGAGGGCGACGGCGGTGCCGCCGATGTGGAGTTCGCCGGGGGCGCCGGGCGGGACCGGCCGCATCGACGGATCCAGCACGTACAGGCGGGTGTTGTCGATCGGCAGGCCGATCGGGACGGTCCGCAGCGGGCCTTCGCACTCCCAGGAGGAGACGTCGACGGCGGCCTCGGTGGGCCCGTACAGGTTGGCGAGCGCGCAGCCGGGCAGGCGGGTGGTGAACTCCCGCGCGGTGTCCGGCGGCAGGGCCTCGCCGCTGCACACCACGCGGCGCAGGGTGGTGCAGCGTTCGACGCCGTCCTCGGCGAGGAAGACGGTGAGCATGGCGGGCACGAAGTGGGCGACGGTGACGCCGGCGCGCACCATGAGGTCGCGCAGGTAGCCGGCGTCCTTCTGGCCGCCGGGCCTGGCGAGGACGATCCGGGCGCCGGTGATCAGCGGCCAGAAGAACTCCCAGACGGAGACGTCGAATCCGGCCGGGGTCTTCTGCAGGACGCGGTCCTCCGGGCCGATCCGGTAGGTGTCCTGCATCCACTGGAGGCGGTTGGCGATGGCCCGGTGGGTGTTGGGCACGCCCTTGGGGCGGCCGGTGGAGCCGGAGGTGTAGATCAGGTAGGCGGTGTCGTCGGGGGTGGGCCCGGCGGGCAGCGGGGTGCGGGCGCGGACCTTGGGCCACTCGCCGGGGTCGTCGAGGAGCAGGACGCGGGCGGTGCAGCCGTCCGGGATGGGCAGCCGGCGCTGGGTGAGCAGGACGGGCGCGCCGCTGTCGGCGAGCAGGAAGGCGAGCCGTTCGGCGGGGTAGTCGGGTTCCAGCGGGGTGTAGCCGGCGCCGGTGCGCAGCACGCCGAGCAGGCCGGCGACGAGTTCGGGCGAGCGTTCGGCGCTGATCGCGACCAGGCTGCCGGGGCCGACGCCCTCGGCGGCCAGCCGGACGGCGATCCGGTCGGCGGCGGCGTCCAGTTGACGGTACGTCATGGTCGCACCGTCCTCGAAGGCGACGGCGACGGCGTCGGGGGTGCGGGCGATCTGCTCGGCGACCAGCGCGGTCAGGGTGGCGGCCGGGCGGGGGTTCGCGGTGGCGTTGAACCGCTCGACCTCGAAGGCCCGTTCGGCCTCGGGGAGGTCGTCGAGGGCGGACAGCGGGGCGTCCGGGCGGTCGGCGACCGCGGTCAGCAGCCGGCCCAGGTGCTCGGCGAGGCGGGCGATGTCGGCCTCGGCGAAGAGGTCGGTGTTGTAGTTGAAGGAGCCGAGCAGCCCCTGCGGCCACTCCTGGAGGAAGAGTTCGAGGTCGAACCGGGTGCCGCTGGCGCGCACGCCGAACGGCTCCACGGCGATGGGCAGTTCACCCGAGTCGGCGCCCTCGCGCTGGACGGCGTAGTTCTGCACGGCGAGGACGGCCTGGAAGACCGGCGGGCGGCTGACATCACGGGTCACCTTGAGCTCGGTGACCAGCTGGGCGAACGGCAGTTCCTGGTGGGCGTACGCCTCCAGGCAGGTGTCCCGGGTGCGGCGCAGCAGGTCGGTGAAGGAGGGGTCGCCCTCCAGTCGGGCGGGCAGCGCCAGCACGTTGACGAACATGCCTACCAGCGCTTCGAGTTCGGGCTCGGGGCGGCCGGCGATGGGCGAGCCGACGGCGAAGTCGCGCTGGCCGCTGAACCGGGCCAGCAGGGCCTGGAAGGCGGCTAGCAGCACCATGTAGACGGTGGCGTCGTGGCGCTTGCCGAGTTCGGTCAGCCGGTCGAGCAGCGTGCGGTCGACCTCGAAGCCGTAGCCGGCGCCGTCGAAGGTCTGGCGCGGCGGGCGCGGGGCGGCGCAGGCGAGTTCGAGGGGTTCGACGCCGGCCAGTTCGCGGGCCCAGTGGGCGACCTCGGCGGCCAGCCGGTCGCCGCTCAGCCGCTCGCGCTGCCAGATGGCGAAGTCGCCGTACTGGACGGCGAGTTCGGGCAGCGGGTCGGGGCGGCCTGCGGTGTACGCGGCGTAGCCGCGCAGGACCTCGCCGAGCAGCACCTCGCTGGACCAGCCGTCGCTGACGCTGTGGTGGACGACGAGCAGCAGCACGTGGTCGTCGGCGGCGAGCCGCAGCAGGTGGGCGCGCAGCAGCGGGCCGCGCTCCAGGTCGAAGGGGACGGCGGCGGCCTCGTCGACCAGCCGTTCGGCGTGCGCGGGGTCGGCGGCGTCGGCGAGGGTGAGGTCGGCGGGTCCCGGCGGGTCGATGACCAGCAGCGGGCGGCCGTCGTCGGTGGCGGGGTAGCGCGAGCGCAGGGTCTCGTGCCGGGCGAGGGAGGCGTCCAGGGCGCGGCGCAGGGCGGGGACGTCGAGCGGGCCGCGCAGCCGGCGCACCACCGGGATGTTGTAGGCGGCGGTGCCGGGGGCGAACTGCTCCATGAACCAGAGCCGTTCCTGGGCGTAGGAGAGCGGCACGGGCGCGTCGGCGGCGCGGCGGGCGATGGTCTGCCGGGGGGCGGTGCGGCTGCGGAGGCGGCGGCTGAGCAGTTCGCGCTTGGCGGCGGTGAGCCCGGCGGGGGAGGAGGCTGCGGAGGCGACGGAGGAGGCGGCGGAGGAGGCGGCGGAGGACTCGGCGGCAGAGCCGGCGGCGGGCCCGGAAGGAGTGGGCGTGGGGGCGGTTTCGGTGCTCATGACGGCGTTGCGGTCCCTTCCAGGGCGTCCTGCGCGGCGAGCAGTTCCTCGGCGTCGGCGTCGGACAGCGCGTCGAGTTCGGCGACCAGGGCGGCTTCGACGGCGTCGGCGAAGGCGGCCACCGTGCGGTGGGTGAAGAGGGTGCGCAGCGGCACGGCGAGGTCGGCCGTGGCGCGGATGCGGGCGACGACCCGGGTGGCGAGCAGGGAGTGGCCGCCGAGGTCGAAGAAGTCGTCGTGGACGCCGACCCGGTCGAGGCCGAGGACCTCCTGCCAGACCTCGGCGACCAGCTCCTCGGCCTCGGTGCGCGGGGCGAGGTAGGCGGCGCGCAGCTCGGGTCGGGTGTCGGGGTCGGGCAGCGCGCGGTGGTCGAGCTTGCCGTTGGGTGTGAGCGGCAGCGCGTCGAGGACGAGGACGGCGTTGGGGACGAGGTGGGCGGGCAGGGTGGCGGCGAGCGCGGCGCGCAGGTCGGCGGGGTCGGGCGCGGTCGGTCCCGAGGGCACGACGTAGCCGAGCAGCCGGTCCGCGCGGGCGAGGACGGCGGCCTGGCCGACGCCGGGCTGGGCGAGCAGCGCGGACTCGACCTCGCCGGGTTCGACCCGGTAGCCGCGCACCTTCACCTGGGTGTCGATCCGGCCGAGGAACTCCAGCGCGCCGTCACCGCGTCGGCGCACCAGGTCGCCGGTGCGGTAGCGGCGGGCGCCGGGCGGGCCGTCCGGGTCGGGCACGAAGGCGCGGGCGGTGGCGCCGGGACGGCCGAGGTAGCCGTCGGTGACACCGGCACCGCCGACGACCAGCTCGCCGGGGGTGCCGGGCGGCACGGGCCGGCCGTGGCGGTCGAGCACGGCGACGGTGGTGCCGCCGATGGGCCGGCCGATCGGCGGGCGCCGGGCGGTGTCGGCGGCGCCGAGCTCGGCGGTGGTGGCGATGACGGTGGTCTCGGTCGGCCCGTAGGAGTTGACCAGCCGGACGGTGTCGCCGAACCGGGCGCGCCAGGCGGCGACGGCCTCCGGGCGGACCTGGTCGGCACCGAGGATGAGCAGCCGCAGGCTCGTCGGCCAGGGCGTGGCGTCGAGGTCGGCGACCAGCTGGTGCCAGTACGGGGTGGGCAGGTCGAGCACGGTGAGACCGGCGGCGGTGGGCTCGGCGAGCTGGTCGGGCAGTGCGGCGCCCGCCTCCGCGACGACCAGTGCGGCGCCGGCGGCGAGGGCCGGGAACACCTCCTCGGCGCAGGTGTCGAAGGAGAGCGAGGCGTACTGCAGGACGCGGTCGGCGGCGGTGAGGCGGTAGCCCTCGCGCATCCAGGCGACCCGGGCGGCGAGCGCGCGGTGCGGGACGAGCACGCCCTTGGGCGTGCCGGTGGAGCCGGAGGTGTAGACGACGTACGCGGGGTCGTCCGGTCCTGCGGCGGCGCCGGCGGGCGGGGCGTCCGCTCCCCCGGCGACCGCTCTCCCGGTGACCGTTCCCTCGGTGACCGTTCCCTCGGTGACCGCGAGCACCGGCACGTCGGCCGGCAGTCCGTCGACGGGCGCGCCGTCGGCCGTGACCAGCGCGGTGGCACCGCTGTCGGCCAGCATGAAGGCGAGCCGGGCGGCCGGGTACTCCGGGTCCAGCGGCAGGTAGCCGGCGCCGGCCCGCCAGGCGGCGAGCATGGCGACCACGGCGTGCGGCCCGCGCGGCAGGCAGAAGGCCACCAGGTCGCCGCGCCGCACGCCGGCGGCCGCCAGTCGCCCGGCCAGCGCGCCCGAGGCGGCGGCGAGCGCGGCCCGGGTGAGGCGCGCGTCCCGGCCCTCGACGGCGAGCGCGTCCGGCTGCTCGGCGGCCGCCAGGTCGATCGCGTCGAGCACGGTGGCCGGGTGCGGCGGCAGTGCGGGCCCGGCCCCCCCCGGCCGCCGCGTCGGCGAGTTCCTCCGCGTCGAGCAGCGGCAGCAGGTGGACCGGGGTGTCCGGGGCGGCGAGGGCGGCGCGCAGCAGGGTGTCGAAGCGGCGGCCGAGCCGGACGGTCCACGACTCGTCCAGCAGGTCGGTGCGGTAGCCGAAGACGGCGTGCAGGTCGTCGCCGTCCGGGCGGACGTCCAGGGCGAGTTCGAACTTGGCGGCGGTGTGGCCGCCGTCGATCTCGGTGCAGCGCAGGTCGGCGAAGGCGTGCTCGCCGAGGGCTCCGCCGCTCTGGGTGTGCACGGTGAGCAGGGTCTGGAAGAGCGGGGTGCGCCCGGGGTCGCGGTCGGGGCGCAGGTCCTCGGCGAGCTGCTCGAACGGCACCCGGCCGTGGCCGAGCGCGCCGAGCCAGTCGGTGCGCACCCGGCGCAGCAGGGTGTCGAAGGTGGGAGCGCCGGCCAGGTCGGCGCGCATCACCAGGGCGGAGGAGAAGTAGCCGACGGTGCGTTCGCTGTCGACGGTGGTGCGGGCGGCGGTGGGCACGCCGACGCAGAAGTCGTCCTGCCCGGTGCAGCGGTGCAGCAGGGCCTGGTAGGCGGCGGCCAGCACCATGAACGGGGTGAGCCGGCGGGCGCGGGCGAAGGCGTCGAGTTCGGGGCCGAGGCCGCGCAGGATCCGGGTGTGGAAGGCGCCCGCGCTGCCCGGTTCGGCGGGCCGGGGCCGGTCCAGCGGCAGGTCGAGGGCGGGTGCGCCGGCGAGCCGTTCGCGCCAGTGGGCGAGCGCGTCGGCGGCCTCGGGACCGGCGAGCCAGGCGCGTTCGGCGGCGGCGTGGGCCGCGTAGGAGGGCGGGGCGGGCAGTTCGGGCTGCCGGCCGTCTGCGCGGTGGGCGGCGTAGCGCTCGGCGAGTTCGGTGCGCAGCAGGCCGAGGCTCCAGCCGTCGGCGACGATGTGGTGCAGCACCAGGCAGAGCACGTGCTCGTGCTCGCCGGTGCGCAGCAGGGCGGCGCGCAGCAGCGGTCCGGCGGCGAGGTCGAAGCCGCGGTTGACGCGTTCGGCGAGGGCGGCGGCCACCTCTGCCTCGGACCGTCCGCGCAGGTCGGCGAGGTCGAGCGGGACGGGCGCCGGTTCGTCGACGACGGCGGCGGGCCGGCCGTCCTCGGCGGGGAAGCGGGTGCGCAGCGCCTCGTGCCGGGCCACCACGCCGTCGAGGGCGGCGCGCAGCGACGGCGTCGACGGCTCGCCGGTGAGGCGCAGCACCAGCGGGATGTTGTAGGAGGGGTCGCCCGGGTCGAGCTGGTCGAGGAACCAGAGCCGTTCCTGGCCGACGGTGAGGGCGGTGGGCGGCGCGGGCTCGGCGGTCCGGCCCGGCTCGTGGACGGACTCCTGGGCGGTCGTGGGCATGACACTCCTCGGCACTCGCCTCACGGCGGGGCGGACGGTTCTCGGACACGGTCCGGCCGCACGCCCCGTGGGGTGGGAGGGAGTAGCGCGCTCGGCTGATCGGCGGCGGGCCCCCGTATGGCCGCCGCGGCGCGATCATGCTAGGTAGCCGCCACAGGGAGCGTCAATGGTCTGGACCAGCTTCACCGGTGGGACCACGGTGACCAATGGGACGAGTGGGGACGCCCCGGGGCAACCGGATCGGTCGGGGTCGACGTACTTCCCGAGGAGGAGGAGCACGCCGCCGCGTTCCGACCCTGGTCTGAGCATGAACACGACCTCGCGCCGACCGGACGGACCCGACCGGCCTCCTACGCTCGAAGTCGATCACCGGACACAGCCCCGGTGACCAGCGACGACGGGCCGGACGCCGGCCACCCGACGACGGACCGGGAACGATGACCACCTACCGCCACACCCTCGCCGAACTCCGCGGGCAGCTGCGCCAGCTCGTCCTCAGCGGAGCCGCCATCGCCCTCGGCGTGGCCTTCCTGATCGCCTCGGTCAGCGGCAGCGGCGCCCTCGTCGACTCCTTCGGCCAGAGCGCCGCCGCCGAGGTCGGCCCCGGGGACGTCCAGATCACCCGCCCGGCCGGCGGCGGCGCACTCGACGCCGCCACCGCCGACCGCGCCCGCCAGGTGCCCGGGGTCGCCGCACTCGCCCCGCGCCTCACCGGCCGCGGCACGCTGCTGACCGCCGACGGCCGCCCGCTCGACGCCGACGCCGTCGTCAGCTCCGTCGCCGCCGACCCCGCCCTGCGCTGGCAGCTGCTCAAGTCCGGGCGGTGGCCCGCCGGACCGGGCGAGGTGCTGCTCGACGCCGACACCGCGCGGCGCCTCGGCGTGCGCCCCGGCGCGGACGTCCGGCTCACCCGGGACGACGGCACCCCCGCCACCGCCCGGCTCACCGGCACGCTCGACGGCCGCGGCGCACCCAGCCTGGCCGGACACCCCGTCATCGGCGTACCCGAGAGCGCCGCCGCCCGGTACGCCGCCGGCTCCGTACCGGAGCGGTTCGACGTCCGGCTCTCCCCCGGCACCTCCGCCACCCGCGCCGTCGACGCGCTGCGCGAGGCGCTCGGAGCCACCGGCACCGCCCCCGAGGTGCACACCCGCGAGGCCTCCGTGCGCGAGGCCACCCGGCAGAGCGGCACCCTGTACGGCGTGGTGCTGGTCGCCGCGCTCTCCTTCGTGCTGATCGCGCTCGCGGTCGCCCGGATGGTCGTCGGCAACACCTTCACCGTCGTGCTCGCCCAGCGCACCCGCCGGCTGGCACTGCTGCGCTGCGTCGGCGCCGACCGGGCCCAGGTCCGCCGGATGATCCGCCGCCAGGGCCTGCTGCTCGGCGCGGGCGCCTCCACCGCCGGGGTGCTGCTCGGCCTCGGCGTCTGCGCCGCCGCCCAGGCCGTCGCCGCCACCGCCGACCTCGGTCCGGTCCACCTCTCACTCACCCCCTCACCGCTGGTCTGCGCGCTCGCCGCGCTGTTCGGCGTCCTGCTCACCCTGCTCGCCGTCCGCGGACCCGCCAGAGCCGCCTCCGCCGTCCCGCCGATCGCCGCGCTCGACGGCGGCGCGCACGGGCCGACGGCCGGCTCGGGCGCACGGCTGCGGGCCACCGTGTGGGCGGTGTTCCTGCTGGTGGGCGGCGGCGCCCTGGTCGCGCTCGGCACGCTCGCCGCACCGCCGCTGTCCCTGCTCGCCGTCACCGTCGGCGCCATCGCGAGCTTCTTCGGCGTGCTGCGGCTCGCCCACCGGCTGCTGCCCGCCGCCGTCGCCCTGCTCGGCGCCCCGGCCCGCCGCCTCGGCGGCACCGCCGGCCGCCTCGCCACCCGACAGCTGCGCCGCAACCCGCTGCGCACCGGCGCCACCGGCTCCGCGCTGCTGCTCGGGGTGACCGTGATGGTCGGTGCCGTCACCGCCCTGGACATCACCTCCAACTCGCTGGTGCCCCTGGTCTCCGCCCGCCAGCCAGGCGTGTTCTCGGCGACGAGCGCCACCGGCGGCGCCGTGCCCGCCGGAGCGCTCACGGCGCTCACCGGGGAGCGTGAACTGTCCGTCACGCCGGTGCGCTCCGCCACCGTCCGCATCGACGGCCGCGACACCGTCGTCGCCGCCGACCCCGCCCGGCTCAACCCCGGCACCGACGACCTCGACCGCGCCCGCGCCCTGACCGACGGCGCCGCCCTCAGCGGCCTCGACGGCGGCCACCCCGCCACCACCCTGCGCGTCGAACCCGGCCGCAGCACCCTCCCGTTCACCCTCCAGAGCGGCGCCACCCTGCTGGTCACCCCCGCCACCCTCGACCGGCTCGCCCCCGGCGCCCCCACCACCACCCTCTGGATCACCCCCGCCCCCGGCACCGACCGCCCCACCGCCCGCCGCACCATGGACCGCGCCCTCGCCGCCCACCCGCGACTCACCATCACCGACACCGCCGCCCAGGCCGAGACGCTGCGCTCGCTGCTCGACCGGATGATGCTGATCTCGATGGCCCTGCTCGGCTTCTCCGTCGTCATCGCCGGCCTCGGCGTCGCCGCCGCGCTCGTCCTCAGCATCAGCGAACGCTCCCGCGAGATCGGCATGCTGCGCGCCATCGGCATGTCCCGCACCCAGCTGCGCCGCATGCTCACCCTGGAGGCCCTACTGCTCTCCCTCGCCACCGCCCTGCTCGGTACCGCCCTCGGCATCGGCTACGGCTGGGCCGCCGCCCGCTCCGTCACCGCCTCCCTCGGCACCCTCGGCGGCCCACCCGTCCTCCCCGTCCTCGCCGCCCTCACCCTCACCGTCCTCACCGGCCTCACCGCCGCCGTCCTCCCCGCCCGCCGCGTCGCCCGCATGACCGCCATCACCGCCATGCGCACCACGTAGGCACCGCCCCGGCCCGGCCCGCCCACAGGACGGGCCGGGCGGCTCCCCCGACCGCCGGGCCCGCACCCCGCGCCCCGGGTCAACAGCGTGCAGCCCCTCACAGCACCGCCCCCGCCGTCGGGCCGGGGCTCGTCGGGCGGCGGAGGCGGGCCCAGGATCGGCGCATGACCAGGGACACGCGCATCGAGCAGGCCGAAATCCGCTACGAGGAGGCCGTGTTCGGCGGGGACGGCAGTGGGCTGGTGACGGCGCAGCGGGGGCTGGACGGTGTGGAGGCGGACCTCGCGCCGGCCCGTGGGCGGCTGCTGACCGCCCGGTTCCTGGCGGACCGGGTCGAGGACCCGCGCGAGCTGGAGCTGTTCGGGCGCGCCGCCGCGCTGTACCGGGGGCTCGGTGACACGCGCGGCGAGGGCGAGGCGCTGTTCTGGGCCGGAACGTTCCACCAGGTCGTCCGGGACGACGCCGTGGCCGCGCTCCCCCCACTGAAGCACACGCTCGCCCTCGCCACCCGCACCAGCGACCTGCTGACCATGTCCTACGCGCTGCGGCACCTCGGCATCGCCGCGCACGCCGCCGGGCGGCTGTCCGATGAATCGGGTCGGCTCTGCTCGTCCGGGAGTGGTGCGGGGTGGTGCGGCCGGCGGTGAGACCCGTGCTGCAATAGGCAACTCACCTGATGAGTCGGCGAGTTGATGGATGGATGAGCGCATTCCCGCCAGGGCATCATGAGGGCGTCCGCAAATCGCCCTCTGCGTAGGAGTGGACCTTGAGGAACAAGCTTCGAGTGCCGCTCAGGCTCCTGCTCATTCTGGTCACGGTGATCATCACCGCCCTCATCCTCCGCTTGCCATGGCCTGATGGTCATGGCGGTTCGGAGACTCCGACCCGCAACGATCCGCCCGTCTACCAGCCCCCGCCACCTCCGTTACCTCAGCCGCCCCCGCCCTACCCGGGGTGGCCGGGGCCGCCGCCGGGGCAGGTGTATCGGTAGCCGCCCTTCGCCACCGAACGTGGTAGCCGGACCGGAAGGGACCTCCATGGCCCGCGAACTGCGGGCCCACGACATGAACGCACCGTTCGCGGCCGGCAAGCACGTCCCCGTGGGGGCCGCCCGACTGCTGGAGGAGCGCGCCCGTCAGGAGGCGGATCAGCCATGGAAGATGGCTGTCAGGCCGTCTCCGAGCCGGGTTGCCTCACGCCAAGCCGTAGTTCCTCCCGTCGAAGGCGGGCCTCTTCCTGCTTGGCCTTCGCCTCTTCCTTGCGTGGTCTTCTCCTGCTCGCACTGAAGCCGGATCCGCCCGCGCTCGGTTTCCCTCTCGCTCTCCGCGCCGAGGTAACCGAACCGCTGAACCTACGTGCAGGAGCAGGCCGGCGAGGTCTCCTGCCGCATGCCCGACGGCTCCCCGCTCGGCCCCGCCCTCACCCGGGGCGAGCAAAGCGCTGATCGAACGGGTGGCAGGCCACGGTGGCCTCAAGTCCGTGCAGGGCCGCCGCGAGGTCGCCTCGCGCGGCGTGCGCGCCGGCTATCCGGCCGCTCCCGGGCGGTGAGGGCCGCGGTCACGGCGGTGGCGGCGGCCAGGGCGGCCCAGGCGGAGCAGGCCCAGGGCGGGCGGGGCGAGGACCACGGCCGCCTGGTTGACGGCCATCACCAGGCCGAGGGCCAGCCCGGTGCGGCCCGGCGGGGCGGCCTCGGCGAGGTGGGCGACCCACGGGCCGTACCAGCCGATGCCGAAGAAGCCGAGCCAGGTGAACAGGGCGGCGGCGCCCACCGGGTGGTGGCCGAGCGGGGTGGTGAGCGCCAGCAGGCCCGCCACGGCCGCCGCCATGCTCACGAGGACGGGACGGTAGCGGCCCGCGCGGCTGCGGTCGCTCCACGCCGCGAGGCCGATCCGGCCGAGCATGCCCGCCAGTTGGGACGCCACCAGCACGGCGCCCGCCGCGCCCGCGCCGAGGGAGGTGGCGTCGTGCAGGTACAGCGCGCCGAGCACGCCGAGACCGCTGTGCACCGACACCATGGCCAGGCCCGACAGCAGCGCCCGCACCACGGCGGGCTCGCGGAGCAGCCCGAGCCGGTCCGCGATGGGGCCGATCCTCTCCGAACTTCCCTTCGGAACACCATGGTTGGCGACGGCAACCCCGGGCGGCCGACGGTAGAGCGCGGCGAACGCGACGGCCCCCGCCAGGGCGACCAGCCCGCCGGCCAGCAGCGCCGAGCGCCAGCCGTACGCGGTGGCGAGCGGCGGCAGGACCGCCACCGCCAGGGCCCCGCCCAGCGGCAGCCCGGCCTGCCGCACGCCCATCGCGAACCCCCGCTGCGCGGGCGCGAACCAGGCCGCCACCGACTTGCTGCCGCCGGGCTGGATCGTGCTGTACCCCGCGCCGACCACCAGCAGCACGGCGAGCAGCGACCCGTACCCCGGTGCCAGGCTCCCGGCCAGCAGGCCCGCGGCGACGACCCCGGCCCCGAGGCCGACCACCCACCGTTCGCCGAACCGGTCCAGCAGCTCCCCGGCCGCCACCAGGCCCACCAGTGGCACCAGTTGGGAGGCGGAGAGCAGCAGGCCCAGCTGTGTCACGCCGAGGCCGAGGGCGTCCTGAAGCGGGACGGCCATCGCCCCGATCCCCTGGACGAAGAAGCAGGCGGCGGCCTGGGTGAAGGTGGCGGTGCCGAGGACCACCCAGCGGTAGCCGGGCGCGGGCGGCGCGGCCGTTCCGGCCGCCGGGGCGGTGGCGTGGTGACTCATACCCACCGATGCTGCTGTCATGGTCCTATGCACCTCAACCCTTACGGCGAGGACGCCGTCCACCTGGCCGCCGCGCTGGCGAACCGGCGTCCGCAGAGCTTCGGGGAACTCGTCACCCGCTGCCGCGCCGCCGGTCTGCTGGTCGAGGGGCCGGGCACGCCCGCGGACCTGACGCGCACCCACGCGCTGCTGGACGCCTGGGAGGCGGTGGTCGACGCGGCGGACGAGCGCGAGCGCGCGGCCCGGCTCAACCTGATGCTCGCCGCCGGTACCGCCCACCCCCGGGTGACCGACCACGCGGGCGACGGCTGGCACCTGCACTACCGCGACGACGACCTGCCGCTCGGCGGCCTGCTGTTCGCGCTGATCGCCACCGGCACCGCGCTGCACCTGGTGGGGCGCGGGATGCACCGGCTGGGCCGCTGCGCCGTCGAGGGGTGCGCCACGGTGTTCGCGGACACCTCCCGGACCGGGCGTCGCCGCTACTGCTCCCCGCGCTGCGCCAACCGCGACGCCGTCCGCCGCCACCGCGCGGGCCGCCCGGCGGACGGCTGACGGCTGACGGCTGACGCGCAGCAGGGCTGATCGGATGGATCATCGGCTCTTTCACCCGGCCCCCGCAGCGGGCGGACGGCCGGCCGCGCCCCGGTCGCCGACGATCGGCTCAGCAGCCCCCCACCGAACCGCTGAGAGGCCCCGCACCATGAGAAGACGCTTCCCCGCCCGCACGCTCGCCGCGACGGCGCTCGCCGTCGCGGGACTGCTGCCGATGACGCTCGGCGCCGCGCCGGCCGCCGTCCCGGTGACCGGCCCTGCCGCCACCGCCACCGCCGATGCCCGCGATGCCCCCGACGGCCGCGAGCTGAGCCCGGAGCTCCAGGCGAGGCTCGACGAGGCGATCCGGCAGGTGATGCGGCAGGCCGGCATCCCCGGCGTGCAGGTCGGCCTCTGGATCCCCGGCCAGGGCCGCTACCTGCGCGCCTTCGGCGTCGCCGAGAAGGAGACCGGCGCGCCCATGACGGACCGGACGAACATGCGGATCGGCAGCGAGACCAAGACGTTCACCGCCACCGCCGTCCTGCAACTGGTGGACGAGGGCCTGGTCGGCCTCGACGACCCGATCGCGAAGTACCTCGGCGGCGTTCCGGGCGGCGAGGAGATCCGGGTGCGCGACCTGCTCGACATGCGCAGCGGCCTGTTCCCCTACACCGACGACGACGACTTCATCGACGCGTTCCTCGACGACCCCCACCGGGTCTTCACGCCCGAGGAGCTCCTCGCCTACGGCTACCGCCACCCGAACGAGTTCGAGCCGGGCGCGCGCTTCCGGTACTCGAACACCAACTACATCCTGCTGGGCCTGCTGGTCGAGCGGGTGAGCGGCCGGAGCATCGAGGCCTTCGTCCACGACCGGATCACCGGGCCCAGCGGCCTGCGGCACACCCTCTTCCCCCAGGGCACCGAGCTGCCCGAGCCGTACGCCCACGGCTACACCGACCGGACTCCCACCGGCACGGTGACCGACTCCACCCACTGGAGCCCCTCGTCGGCCTGGGCGGCGGGCGCGCTGGTCTCCGACCTGCACGACCTCGCCCGGTGGGCGAGGGACGTCGCCACCGGCACGCTGCTGTCGCCCGGCACGCAGGCGCAGCGCCTGGACGTCCTGCCCACCGGCGTCACCGGCGCGGGGTACGGGCTCGGGATCTTCGACATCAACGGCTGGACCGGCCACGCCGGCTCGCTGTTCGGCTACCAGAGCCTCGCCGTCTACCTGCCGGAGCAGCGCGCGACCCTGGTCGTGCTGCTCAACTCCGACGTCGTCGCCGGGGACGCCGAACCCAGCACCCTGCTCGGCCGGGCGATCACCGGCATCGTCACGCCCGACCACGTCTACGACATCCCGCTGGGCCGATAGCCAGGGCGCCGGCCCGGAGTGGGAAGTCGGCCGGTCCGACTTCCCACTCCGGTGCCGACCTGCGTGGCGCAGCCTGACGAACTCGACGGATCGGGGTGCCGGCGAGGGGCGTGGGTGGAGGCCGGGGACCACGGGGTGGCCGCTCCCCCGCCGTTCGACCCGGAGCCGCGCGCCGCGCTGACGGCCGTCGGGGCGGTGGCGCGCGAGCCGGTCACCCCGGAGGACCTCGCCGCCCGGCCCCCGCCCGCCGGGTCGCACTGGCGGCTGCCGCTGCCGCTGCTCTACTGCCTGCGCGGCGGCGGGCCGGCCACCGGCAGAACCTGGCCCGTACTCCCCCGGCTGCTGCGGGAGTTGGCGGATCCGCTGGGCATCGCCGCGGTCTCCGTCGAGTACCGGCCGGCCGCGGTTGAGGACTGCTTCGCCGGCCTCCGCCGGACGGCCGACCACGCGAAGCGGCTCGGCGTCGACGCCGGGCGCGTCGACGCCGGGCGCGTCGACGCCGGGGGCAGGAGCGCGGGCGCCGGACCCGCGGACGCGCTCGCCCTGCTGCCCCGCGACCGGGGCGGTCCGGCCCCGGCCGGCCGGCCGGCCGCTGCTGAGCCCGATGCCCGACGGCCGCAACGACACCTTCCCCGCCCACCGGTCGGCCGGCCACGACACCGGGGACCGGACCTCCGACGCGGCCCGGCCCGGCCCCGTACGCGGCCAGGCGCGGGCGGCGGACCTCACGGGGCTGCCCGCGGCCTACATCGAGGTGGGGCCCGCCGAGACCCTCCGAGGCGAGGCCGCGGCCTGCGCCGACACGATCCGGCGCACCGGCGGCGAGGCCGAACTGCACGTCCGGCCGGGCGCGTTCCACGGCTCCGACACCTTCGCCCCCGGCGCGCCGGCTACCGCGCGCCCAGGGCCGCCTCCCGCTCCGCGACCGGCTGCGGCAGGGTGCCGAGCAGGTGAGCGAGGGCGAGACGGTCGTGGACGACCCGACTGTGCACACGGGAAGCACCCCCACGGGTACGCCCCGCCCGGACGGGGGCCGGGCGGGGCGGGATCACGGGGGTGCGGGGCCACCGGCGCTACCGGGTCACGGGCAGAGGCGGCCCGGGCGGCACTCGGGGTCGACGGGGCCGGTGCCGCCGGGGCGGTGGTTGGACCACCAGATCGGGGTGCTGCCCGCGTAGACGACCAGGTTGCCGCTGTTCTGGACGGCGAGGTAGGCGCCCGGGTTGTACGGGGTGCGGCTGTTCCACACCGCGCGCATGGCGGCGTCGTACGCGACGAGGTTCCCGTCGGCCTGCATGTAGAGGTAGGTGCCGACCCCGTACGTGCCGACGGCCGTCCAGATGGCGACGTTGTTCTTGTACAGCACCACGTGCCCGTCCCACTGCTGGTACAGCACGGTGCTGCCGTCGGGCGAGGACCAGCTCTCGCCGCGGTTCAGGCCCGCGGTGCCGTGGATGACGGTCTGGTTGGCGTCCGACACCGCGGCGGCCGCGGCAGCGGCGGGGGCGCTCGCGGCCGGGGCGCCGTCGGCGGCCCGGGCGGGACCGCCCAGCAGCCCGGCCGCCATCAGCACGGCACCGGCGGCGACACCGGCGCGGGGAACGAGGGAACGCGCGATTCTCATGACGGGCACTCTCCTGAAGCCTGGAGTCGCTGCTGCGTGGGACGGGTACCGTGCCGCCGCGCCCGCTCGGGACCGCGTCGGCCCGGCCAGTCTCGCCGTGCGCGAGCCGGCCGGGCCAGGCCTTTCGACGTCCCTCGAATCCGGACTCCCCGCCGTCAGTCCGCGTCCGTCTCCACCGGCTCGTCGGCGCGCTGGTCCTCGGTGCGGCCGAGGCGCCAGTAGCCCATGAAGCAGACGGCCCGCCGGTCGTAGCCGCGCTCGCCGACCAGGTGGCGGCGCAGCTCGCGGACGCCCGCCGCCTCGCCCGCGATCCACGCGTACGGCGCGCCGCCGGGGAGTTCGGCGGCGCGGACGGCGTCCGGGAGTGCGGGCGTTCCCGGGGCGCCACGGTGCAGCCAGGTGATCTCGGTGCCGGGGCGGCCGGCGGGCAGGTAGGCGTGCTCCTGCGGCCCCTCGACCTCGGCGAACACCCTCACCGGGAGGCTCTCGGGCAGTTCGTCGAGGATCGCGGCGACGGCGGGCAGGGTGGACTCGTCGCCCGCGAGCAGTACCCAGTCCGCCCCGTCGGGCAGCTGGAACTCGACGCCGCCGGCCTCCTCGATCGCCGGGCCGCAGACGATCACCCGGTCCCCGGGCGCCGCCGTCGCGGCCCAGCGCGAGCCGGGCCCGTGGTCGCCGTGGACGGCGATGTCGATGTCGACCTCGTCGGGGTCGTGGCGCTGGGCGCGAACGGTGTAGGTGCGCAGCACCGGGCGGACGGCGGGGTCCATGGCGCGCCAGCTCTGGTACCAGCCGAACTCCTCCTCGCCCTCGGGCATGACGGGTTCGGTCTGCCCGGGGAGCGGCAGCAGGAGCTTGACCCGTTGGTCGAGGCCGCCGTTGACGAACCCGGTGAGGGCGGGGCCGCCGAGGGTGATCCGGGCCATGTGCGGGGTGACCCGGGTGGCCCGGACCACCTGGAGCGGGAAGAGCAGGAAGCGCGCGGGGGCGGTGGTGCTGGTCAGGGCCGTCTCCTCTCACATCAATTTAGGTAAGGCTAACCTACCTGATGGGGTGTTCGCCCCCGCACGGTCACCCCGCTCCCCTATCGTCTGCTCAGGACGACCGACCGGTCGGCGGCACTCGGAAGGGGCGATGAGGGAATGTGGCCACGGGTCGACGGCCTGCGCTCGATGGAACTCGGCACCCCGGGCGGAATCCGGGCCGAGCTGAACTCCCTGGCGCTGGCCGGCCGCAAGACCGCCACCACCGGCCTGCTGGCCGAGTACGCCGAGGAGGCCGAGGTCCTGGAGCACCCCGGTGAACGGCTGGTGCTGCTGGACGACGACGGCCGGTCCGTCGGCGTCGTCGAGATCACCGGGGTGGAGGTGAAGCCGTTCTCCGAGGTGACCTGGGAGCACGCCCGGGCGGAGGGCGAGGGCGACGCCTCCCTGGAGGAGTGGCGCACCGGCCACCGCGGCTACTGGGAGCGGCTCGGCACCCGGGTGGAGAACGATACCGCCGTGGTCTGCCTGGCCTTCCGCCTCGTCGAGGCCCCCTGACCGCCGATGGAACCCGATCCCGATCCCGTTCCCGCTTGGTTCTGGGACGTCCTGGAGGCGGCCCGGCCGCGCCTGCCGGCCCTGGAGCTGTGGCTGGGGTCCCAGCCGCGCAGCGTCCTCGAAGCGTTCGCGCTCGCGTACGAGTCAGCGGCGGACTCGCTGGCAGACTTCGCGGAGGGCGTGAGCGTGGACGGGGACGTCTGGTCCGAGGACAGCACCGAGGACCTGTGCCTGTGGGTGGTCGGGCAGGGCCGCGCGCTGTGGGGCGCGGTGATCGCGGGGGAGCTGGGCCTGGAGGAGGCGGCGCAGCTGTACCTGGGCTGTGCGCCGCTGGCGCCGGACCGGGTGGTGCCGTGGGACGAGGAGGTCTCGGCCCCGGAGCACAAGGGCTACCAGTCCCCCGGGGCCATCGCCTACGGCGTCTACCGGTCCCGCTTCGGCGAGGACCTCCATGAACGGCTCGACGGCGCCTGAGAGTCTCGTTCACCGGAAGCAGGGTCCACTCGGCCGGCTCGGGTGGGAGACTCTGCGGAACGTGACGACCCAAGGAGTTCAAGGCATGGCAACAGGTGCTCCCGACGAACCGGATCCGGCAGCAGCATCCTCCGGGCGGCGAGTCCTCGACCTCCTGGACAAGGCCATCGAGATACAGAGCCAGCTGGTGCGCAAGAACATCGCCCGGGCCCGCCAGCGGAACCCGGGGGCGGCGCCGGCAGAGGTGATCCGCAATCTGGAGCGGATGTTCGTCAGCGCCTTGACCGGGACGGGTGCGGCAGTCGGCGGAACCGCGGCAGCGCCCGGCGTCGGCACGGGTGTCGCTCTGGCGCTGTCGGCCGGCGAGGCGTTCTCGTCTCTTGAGCTGAGCGCCCTCTTCGCGCTCTCGCTCGCCGAGGTCCACGGCGTCCCCATCGACGAACTGGAGCGCCGCCGAACGATCGTGATGGGAGTCATGCTCGGCGGGAGCGGCTCCGCCACCATCAGCAAGGTCGCCGAGCGGACGGGGCAGCACTGGGGGCGCCAGGTGGTCGCCAAGGTCCCGATGGAGACGTTGCGTCAGATCAACAAGGTCCTGGGGAGGAACTTCGTCACGAAGTACGGGACCAAGCAGGGGATCATCGTGCTCGGCCGAGTGGCGCCGTTCGGCATCGGCGCGGTGATCGGCGGTGGCGCCAACGCAGCCATGGCCGCCCTGACCGTGCGGGCCGGCCGTCGCGCCTTCGGCCCGCCCCCGGAGTCGTGGCCCTGGGAGGCGCACGGCGTCCCGTCTCCGTCACCGGAGCCGGCCACGGCGGCTGCGCCGGACCCCACGGCACCCGGCGGAGCTCCGACCGGGGCGGCCAGGGCCCGCATCGGGTCGGACTGATCGGCCGACCCGCCCCGCTGCGCCGCCGCGGAGACGGGGCGGGTCCGTTGCGGCGTACGACCGCGCACTCCTGTGCGTGCCTACGGACAGGGTGTTCGAGCGTGGAGTTCTCGGGGCAGGTGGGTGGAAGCTGCTGCGAGGTCGATGCGTCGAGATCCCGGACATGGGCTTGCCGCGATAATCGAACGATGAGTGCCATCGACCGCCCGCTGCCGCCGCTGAACGCCGACGAGCGCACCACGCTCGAGAGTTGGCTCGACTTCCACCGGACCACCCTCGCCATGAAGTGCGAGGGCCTGGACGACGGGCAGGCCGCCATCGCGTCCGTGCCGCCGTCCGGCTTCACCTTGACCGGCCTCGTCCAGCACATGGCGGAGGTGGAGCGGAACTGGTTCCGCCGAGTGTTCGCCGGAGAACAGGTCCCGTCCGTCTACGCCCCAAAGGCCGACCCGTCCGCCCCCGACGGCGGCTTCCACCTGGCCGAGGGCGCCACGCTGCACGCCGCCATCGCCACCTGGCAGGCTGAGGTCGCGCGTTCCCGCGAGCTCTGCGCCGGCCGGGACCTGGCCGACACCGGGCGCTTCATGGAGCAGGACGTCAGCCTCCGCTGGATCTACGTCCACATGATCGAGGAGTACGCCCGCCACAACGGGCACGCCGACCTGGTCCGGGAACGCGTCGACGGGGCCACCGGCGTGTGACGGTTGCCGGAGTGGGAAGTCGGGGCCGCCGACTTCCCACTCCGGCCCGGTCGCGCGTCAGGCGGCGGCGAGTTGGCCGTGGGTGAGGAGGGGGAGCGGACGACCTAGGGTGGCGAGGGCTTGTCGGGTGCGGGCCTGCTGGGCGGGGCCGGCACCTCGGTCTCATGCCCGTCCGCGACTCCAAGGACCCCGACGGGCCCGCCCTCCTCTTCCCCGCCGCCTCCTGGCAGTCCTTCGTGACCGCCGTCCGTGCCGGGGAGTTCGGCGCCCCGCTCGGTCTCAGCTCGTCTCCGGCACCTGCATGACCAGGTCGGCCTCAACGAGTGGGGACTCCTCGTCCGCCGGGGTCAGGGACCACTGACCGGAACCGCCGAGCGCGCCCGCGACGAAGAAGTAGTCCTTCCCGCCCACCAGCGCCGCCAGGATCCGCCCCGCGCCGTTCCAGGTCACGTCCTTCTCCCCCATCCGCCACACGCTCGGGTTCCGTTGCAGGTGGCCGTTGTGGGCGAACACGAGGGTGCCACCGCGCCGCGCCTCCACGTTCCGGATGGCGAGCAGGTTCCGGGCCATGATCTCGTCCCGCGTGCCGAGCAGCCCCGCCAGCCGGTCGCCCGGTTCCATCGGGCGCGCCGCCTGCCGGTGGTAGCGCAGCAGCCCCGCTCCCGCCGTCAGATGCGTCCGCGCCGCCTCCCACTCCTCCCGCGACGTGGCTGCGATCAGCTCCGCCGCGCTGGCGTACAGCACACCCAGCAGATCGTCCGCGACCGCCCGCAGCCGGTCCGCCTCCGCCGAGGCGCCCGGCGACATCGCCGCGTCCAGCACCGCCTCCTCCCGGCTCCACCGCTCGTCGTCCCCGACCAGGGCCGCCACGTCCAGGTCGATCCCCAGGTAGTCGCGGGCGTGTTCGAGGTACCGGCGCGGGCTCGGGGCCGTCGTGTTCTCGGTCGGGGCGTCGAAGCCGTGGAACGCCAGGCGCTCCTCCGCCGGCCGGTTCCGGTTGTACGCGCGCATCCACGCCACCAGTTCCCGGTTCGGCTCCTTCGCCCCCCAGCCGTGGCTGAAGCCCTCGCGCATCGCGCCTTCCAGCGACCCCGCCCCCTCCCGGACGAAGGCGTCGACGGCCAGGGCCGCCACCCGGTCCGTCTCCAGGGCGATCGACCGGAAGCCCCGCTCGACCAGCGCGCCGAACAGCTCGTTGCGGGCCCGCCCGAAGGCCGGCTCCTCGTGGGTCGGTTCGCCGAGCGCCACCAGGCCGCACGACGAAGGCAGGAAGTCTCCGATGTCCTGTGTCATGAGCCTCAATCGTATCCTTGAAACAGCCGTTGAGACTTTTCCGGCACCGGCCCGAGGAATCCCTTGTAAAGTCTCAAAGTGACCAGCAACCCCGACAAGCCGAGGAACCTCCGGCCGGCCGACCTCGCACGCGAGCACGGCCTCTCCGCCCAGGCCGTCCGCAACTACGAGCAGGACGGCTTCCTCCCGCCCGCCGAGCGGACCCCCACCGGGTACCGGATCTACACCGAGCTGCACGCGGCGGCGCTGCGCACCTTCCTCGCCCTCGTCCGCGCGTACGGGCACCGCACCGCCGGCGCGATCATGAACGCCCTCCACGACGGCCGGACCGACGACGCCCTGACCGCCGTCCACCACGGCCACGGCCTGCTGCTCCGCGACCGCGAGACCCTCAACGCGGTCCGCGCCGCCGTCGGCCACCTGACGGCGGCGGCCACCCCCGGGGACCCCGTCGGCCCCCTCCCCCGCACCATCGGCGAACTCGCCCACCGCCTGCGGCTCACCCCCGCCACCCTGCGCACCTGGGAGGCGGCCGGCATCCTGCGCCCCGCCCGCGACCCCGCCACCGGCTACCGCGTCTTCGACGCCGGCGACGTCCGCGACGCCGACCTCGCCCACCTGCTGCGCCGCGGCGGCTACCGGCTGGCCGACATCGCGGCCGTCGTCGAACAGATCCGCACGGCGGGCGGGACCAGCGCCCTCGCCGCCGCGCTCGCCGGCTGGCAGCAGCGGCTCACGGACCGGGGAATGGCGATGCTGAAGGCGTCGGCGCAACTCCACAACTACCTTGCACGGTAAGGGCTACCATCGTTCGCATGCCCAAGCGGAAGCGCCGCCCCGCCCCCGCACCGGTCCCGGCGCTCCTCGACGCGCCGGAGAACCGCGCGCTGGTCGCCCACCTCCGGGAACGGGCGACCCTGCCCAGCGGCCCGGGCGACTACACGCTCGGCCCCTGGCAGCTGCACACGCACCCCGACCTCTGCGACCGACTCTCCGAGTTGGCCCCCCGCCACCCCGTCGAAGCCCTCTACGGCATGCCGGTCCTGGCGTTCGAGGGCGTGGCCGCCGCCTTCGCGTACGGCACCTCCGGCCTCCTGGTCCGATTGCCGGCCCTCCCCGAGGGAATCGAACCCGGGCCGCCGAGGCCAGCGCTCACCGACGGGGAGTGGCGGTCCGTCGACCCGTTCCCGCAGAACTACACCAGCACCGAGGGCAATGCCCGCCTCACCGCCCTGGTCCGCGAGGCCCTGCTGCACGCCCGCGACCTGAGCCGCAACCGACCCCGGCACTGACCGAAATCCGCTGGCCACAGCCGCACACGGCGGGCCACCATGGCGTCCCATGACGCTCCTGATGCTCGCGCCCCGGATCAACGAGACCGGCCTCCAGCTGCTCACCCGCGCCCGCCGTCGCGGGCTGCGGGCGCACACCGCCGTGCGGTGGGAGGTCCCGGCCGAGCTCGCCGGGCTGCGGCCCGCGCACCTGTACGGCGGGCCGCTGTTCGCGGACACCGCCGCCGGCGTGCTGGGCGTCGTGCCGCTGGAGCCGCCCGCCGACTGGCTCACCACGCTGCCCGCCGAGCTGCTCGCCCGCCGGGTGGAGTGCACCACGCTCGCCGAGGCGCGGCGGCTGCGCCGGCCGGCGTTCCTCAAGCCGCCGGTCGACAAGCTGTTCCCGGCCCGGGTCCACCCCGACGGCAGCGGCCTGCCCGGCCCGGACGCCCTCGACGACGACACCCTCGTGCTGGTCAGCGACGTGGTCGCGTTCGCGGCCGAGTACCGGCTGTTCGTGCTGGACGGCGAGGTGCGGGCGGCGAGCCGCTACGCCGTGGCGGGCTCGCTCGCGGTCTCGGCGGAGGTCGGGCCGGACGTGCTCGCTTTCGCCGCGGACGTCCTGGCGGCGGGCGGCCTGCCGAGCGCCGCCGTGGTCGACGTCGGCCGGCTCGACAACGGCGCCTGGGCGGTCGTCGAGGCCAACCCGGCCTGGGCGAGCGGCGGTTACGCCTGCGACCCGGACCAGGTGCTCGACGTCGTGCTGCGCGCCGCCGGTCCGGCGACCGCGCTGGCCCCGGCGGACCTCGGCTACGCGCGGCCGGTGCCGGAGGTCGTCCGCTAGGCCCTCTCTTTCGGATCACGTCGGATCAGTGGGCGTCGTTGGAGGGCGTGCATCGGCGGTGCGGAGGTGGGGGCACCTCCCGGCCGAAGGCTGGGGGCGGAGTCCATGCGGTGGGGGCACCTCCCGGCCGCCAGGCTGGGGGCCATCGGCGACCGACGACAAGCCGGCGTGGGGGTACCTCCCGGCCGAAGGCTGGGGGCGTGCGTGCTCCGGCGGCGACCGCCTGGCGTGATCCGAAAGAGAGGGCCTAGGTCGCGCGGTTCAGACGCGGCCGAGGGGGCGGTGCGGTTCGGCCGGCAGCTCGACCTCGATCGCGTCGCCGGGCCGGATCACCCCGCCCGTACGGACCACGCCCATGATCCCGGCCTTGCGCACCACGTTCCCGGCCTCGTCCCGCCCGACGACCTCCTTCAGCAGGCCGTCCTGGAAGCGGTCGATCTGCAGGCACGGGTTGCGCAGCCCGGTGACCTCCACCACCGCGTCCGCCCCGATCCGCAGCAGCGTGCCGACCGGCAGGGCCAGCAGGTCGATCCCGCGCGTGGTGACGTTCTCGCCCAACTGCCCCGGCGCCACCTTGAATCCGCGCTCCCCGACCTCGTCGAACAGCTCCTCGTGGATGAGGTGGACCTGCCGCAGGTTCGGCTGCGTCGGGTCCTGCGCGACGCGCGACCGGTGCTTGACGGTCACCCCCGCGTGCACGTCCCCTTCCACCCCGAGCCCGGCGAGCAGCGTGATGCTCGCCCGGTTCGGCTTGGTGAAGGAGTACTCCCCGTTGCTGCTGACCGCGACGACCGTCCCGCTCATCGTGCGAAACCTCCTCTTCGGAGTGATGACCCGCCCCACACTCTAGACCCGCCCCCGCAACCACCCGGCGGGCTTGGGGTCCTGGGCGGGCCGGTGCGCGTAGAGGTCCCTGAGCAGGGAGATCTCCGCGCCGTGATGGATCACCTCGCGGTGGATGTGCAGGACGAGCCTCGCCATCGGCTCCTCGGCGTACGGGCCCTCCGCCGCGCCGCACGGCCGCGCCAAGCCCTCCTCGCCGAGGCTCCGCACCCCGGCCGTCCACCGCGCGTACGCCGCGTCCAGCCGGTCCAGCGCCTCGGCGGCGGTGCCGGGGTAGTCGTACGCCATGTAGTCCGCGGGCGGACCACCGAAGTGCGCGGCGCTGCACGCGCCCAGGACGCCGACCAGGACGTGCCCGAGGCGCCGGGCGACCGTGGTGACCGGGGCGGGCACCGGCTCGGGGAAGGCCCAGTCGATGGTGAAGTCCCCGGTGCCGCGCGGGCGCACGCTCCAGCAGTCCGGTACGGGCTCCCAGAGGTACTCGTCGTCGGTGAGGCCCTCCAGCCGCGCCCGGAGCTGATGCCGCCAGTGCCGGTCGAGCTGGTCGAGCTGGTCGAGCTGGTCGACGAGGATCGCGTTCCAGTCCAGTGCCATGGAGCCCACGCCAGGCGGGGGCCGCTACCGCCGCTCCGCGGACTCGCCGGGGCGAGCCGATGCCGCCCTGCGGCGAAGCCGCTCCACCGCGCCCAGCACGAGCAGCAGTGCGACGGGAGCGGCCAGCACGGCCTGGGCAGTCGCGGCGACGGGCAGGCCGAGGCGGAGCAGACCGGCGCCCGTGCCGAGGAGGAGGACCAGGAAGCCCGCGAGCCAGCCGGCGACCACGCGGGGCGGGGCGGGCCTCTGCCTGCCCCGGCAGACGTCCCAGCTCCCCCGGAAGAACCACACCACGGCGGCCACCGCCTCGCCCGCCACGAGCAGGAGCATCAGCGTCAGGTCGAGCAACCAGGTCGGCATCCGGGCATCGTCCCGGGGACGGCCACGCGCGGTCGTGAGTACGCGTACTCAGGTCGGGGCTGCCAGTGCGATCATAAGCCGATCAATGCGGGGACGAAGGAGGTTACCCGGTGGCGAATCCGCCGTGGTGGGAGGAACTGGTCGCGGTGAGCGACGTACTGCGCGACGCCGACCGCGCTGAGGTCGAGCGCTGGCGGCGCCCCGGCGAGGTCGAGGACGAGGACGACGTTCCGCCGGTGACGATCCGACTGGGCAGTGCGGCCCACGTCTACGCCGAGCACGCGGCCGGGTTCACCGAGGAGCAGACCCGTCGACTGTTCCGGCTCCTGGAGGAACTCCTGGAGAAGGGCGGCGACGACGGGGACGCCGTCGCGACCGGGTTCTTCGAGGCGCTGTTGAACGCCTGGGACAACGGGTTCGACCTCAACGCGGTCTGGCCGGAGGTCGGCCCCGAGGCCCGCGCCTACTGCCGCGCCTGGAACGACTTCACGGGTGTCGGGACTCCGGGCTGGATGCGCTGAGTCCGGTCGGCTGCGGCCGTCAGGGCTCCGGGACCTCGACGACGAAGAAGAGGAAGCTCATCTTGGTCGACAGGTGGTGGAAGTCCTTGGGGAACAACTCGCGGGCGGCGGGGTCGGGCTGGGGTTCACTGAGGGTGGCGAGACGGAAGCCGGCGGTGGTGAAGGCATCGGTCATCGCGTGCAGGGGGCGGCGCCAGAAGGTCACCGGGTAGGACCGGCCGTTGAAGGTCCACTCGTCGGTGTAGCTGGTGGTGGCGAAGTAGTCGGGCCGGGGGTTCTGGATCGCGTAGTCGACGAACGGGTGCTGGACGGAGGCGATCAGGCGGCCGCCGGGCCTGAGCACGCGGCGCATCTCGGCGAGCGTCGGGCCCCAGTCCTCCAGGTAGTGCAGCACCAGCGACGCCACCACGTCGTCGAAGGCCCCGTCCTCGAACGGGAGCCGCTCGCCCAGGTCGCCCACGTGCAGGTCGGCGTCCTCGCCGAGACGGCGGCGGGCCAGTGCCAGCATGCCGGCGCTGGAGTCGATGCCGGTGACGGCGGCACCGGCGTCACGCAGGTCGGCGGACAGCGCGCCCGAGCCGCAGCCGGCGTCCAGGATCCTACGGCCGGTCACATCACCGGCGAGGGCGAGGACGGCGGGCCGGGCGTGGTAGGCGTTGAGCAGGTTGTTCTCGGTCTCCGCCGAGAACTCCTCGGCGAAGCCGTCGTAGTCGTTCACCCGGACCGGGGGCGCGGTTCGGAGGGGGTTCTCGGCATCGCCGGTGGAACGCGTCATCGCCGCAGCCTAGCCCGGCCGGCGACCTGCCGGAGCAGGAACGCGGAGGAGGTGCCGGCCGCGTACCGGGTGTTGGCGGTGCCGTCCTCGGCGGAGGCCCGGGAGGGCGGACGCGCGGGGCGGCGGGGAGCAGCGTCCGCCCTCCGTACCGGGGGCCGTGTCAGGCGTAGGGGCTGTGCATGGTGAGCCAGCGGATCTCCAGGTCCTGCTCCAGATAGTCCATCCGGTGCTCCCAGAAGTCGCGCATGTGCGGCAGGGCGAGGTGGGCGTCGAGGTCCTCCTTGCTGCGCCAGGCCTCGTAGAAGACGAAGACGCCCGGGGCGTCGCTGTCCTCGTGGAAGTGGTACTCCAGGCAGCCGGGTTCCTGGCGGGTCGGTTCGACGAAGGAGAGGAGGAGCCGGCGCAGGTCGTCGACGCGCTCGGGCTTGGGGCGGGCGATGCCGACGAGGGTGTAGGGCTGGGCCACGGGGCGGGTCCTTTCGGGAGGTACGAGTTATCTCGTACCTCAGGACGCTAGGCGATCGGGGAGGTACGATGCAAGTCATACCTGAGAGGTGGTGGCGATGCCCGACGACGAGGGGCACCCGGACACGGCGGAGATCGAACTCGGCCGTGTCCTCGCAGCGCTGGCCGATCCGCTGCGGCGGCGCGTCGTACGGGAGCTGGCCACGGGACCCGAGGACGGTGCGCGGACGTGCAGTTCCTTCGAGCTGCCGGTCAGCAAGGCGACCGTCACCTACCACTTCCGCACGCTGCGCGAGGCCGGGCTGATCCGCCAGGTCGACCGGGGCAACAGCCGGATGGCCACGCTGCGCCGCGCGGACATCGAGCAGCGCTTCCCCGGCCTGCTGACGATCCTGACGGCGGAGGAGGCGGACGAGGCAGCGAAGTAACCCGTCAGCCCCGCGGCGGCGCGATCCGGAACAGGACGCTGGGGCGCAGCGGGCCGGGGGCGTGGGGGGCGTCGAAGTCGTCCGCGGGGTCGGTGGTCATGCCGAGCCGGCGCATCACCGCCTGGGAGCGGAGGTTGCGGGCCGTGGTGACGGCGAGGATCTCCGGCAGGGCGAGCGTTTCGAAGCCGTACGCGAGGACCGCGCGGGCGGCTTCGGTGGCGTAGCCGTGGCCCCAGGCCGACCGGGCGAGCCGCCAGCCGATCTCGACGCCGGTGAACGGCAGGCCGTCGTCGATGTCGTCGAGGCCGGCGAAGCCGATGAACTCCCCGGTGGCGCGCACCTCGACGGCCCACCATCCGTAGTCGCGCCGTGCGAAGTCGGCTTCGTAGCGGGCGACGGACACGTAGCTCTCGGCGCGGGTGAGGACGTCCCCGAGGTGTTCGCGGACCTCGGGGTCGGCGTTCATCGCCGCCCAGGGTTCGAGGTCGGAGTCCCGCCAGCGGCGCAGCAGGAGGCGGTCGGTGTTGAGGTCGGTCATGGCGCCCAGCCAAGGTGATCGTGTGTTCGGGTGCAACCGGGTTTCCGCCAGGGCGGGGGCCCGTCAGCGCCGGGCCCCCGCGAGGGCGTACGCGGCGGTGCCGGTGGCGGCGAGGGTGAGGGCGGTGAGGGTGGCGGCGGTGGTGCCGGGCGGGTGGAGGGGCCAGGTGAGGAGCCGGGTGGCGAGGTCCGGGGCGGGTGGGAGGACGAAGGCGAGGGCGAGGCAGGCGAAGGGGGGCAGCCAGGCGTGGGGGCGGCCGAAGCAGGCGGCGCCGAGGGCGGCGAGGCCGGTGAGTCCGGCGCTGTCGCGCAGGGTCAGGGCGAGGGGGCCGGGTGGCAGGAGGGCGGCGACGAGGGCGGCGCCGAGCAGGAGGTGGGCGGCTCGGCGGGGTGGCCAGCGGAGGGCGGCGGTGCGGTCCAGGTCGGGGTCCGGGCTGCCGAGTCCGGCGGAGAGGGCCATCGCCCCGGCGGCGAGGAGGAGGGCGGACAGCCGCGGGCCGGCGCCGAGGCGGCCGTCGGCGAGCCGGGTGAGGGCCGCGAGGAGTGCCAGCGTGCCGGCGACGAGCGGAAGCCGGCGCGAGCGCGCGTACAGGAGAAGCCACCTCACCGGGCCGCACCGCCCGCGAGCGCGTCCAGCGGGTCGTCCGTACAGGAGACGGCGGCGGTGTGCAGGGCGGCGATCCGCTGCCGCTGCTCGGCGGGCGGCAGCGCGCTGAGCGCCTGCCAGGCCGGGGCGGCCAGTTCGGTCTGGTCCCGCGCGCTGTGCATGGTCCCGTCGAGCGGCCGCAGGTCGCCGAGGACCCAGGCGGCGGCGATGCTCTGGGCGACCGTCCCCGACAGGGTGCCGCTCTCGCGGTCGCTGCGGGGGTGGCAGAGCGGGGCGATGCCCTGGCCGACCAGGGCCCGGGTCAGCGCCGCTCCCCCGGCGGCGCCGAGCACCGGGTCGTCGAAGTCGACGAGCAGCGCGTCGCGCGGGCGTTCCGGCGTGGCGCTGATGGCGCGCGGGGCGGTGGCCTCGCGGACGGCGGTCGGTGCCCGGTCGCCGAGGGCGGTGCGCAGCTGGCCCAGCGCGTCGCGTCCGGGGCCGGCGAGTTCGTCGAGGCGGGCCCGGTGGGCCGCCGTCACGCAGACCGGGCCGTCGCAGACCTGGGCGGTCTCGGCCCGGTCGAGGACGTAGGTGTCGCGGGGGTCGGCGGGGAGCACGAGCAGCGCGAGCGCCCCGCCCGCGAGGAGCGGGGTGAGGGCGAGCAGCCGGGCGCGGCGGGTGGCGGCGGCCAGCAGGGCGAGGCCCGTCGCGGCCAGGCCGAGCAGCCAGAGGGCCTGTCCGAGGTGGACGGGGGCGGCGAGGGTGAGGAAGGTCCGGCGGACGTCGGCGGTGGCCGGCGAGAGGAGGGAGAGCCGGTTCGGGACGGCGGAGGTCGGCACGGCGGCGTCGGTGGTCTGGCGCAGGGCGTTGGTGAGCGCGAAGGCGGCGACGGTCAGGGCGGGCGGGGTGAGGACGGAGGGCAGGACGCGGGCGACGCCCGTGCCGAGGAGGGCCCCGGCGGCGAGGGCGAGCGCGCCGACGAGCGGGATCGGCAGCCAGCCGGCGCCGGCGGTCGCGGTGCCTGCGGTGAGCACCCGGACCGCGCCGAGGAGGACGAGCAGCAGGAAGGCCCCGGCGAGGGCGAGGGCCGTCGGGCCGGCGAGGGCGGCGGCGCGGTGGCGGGCCGGACGCGGGGTGGCGGCGAGCAGTTCGGCCGTGCCGGAGCGGTGGTCGCGGAGTCCTTGCAGCGCGCCGAGGCCGAGGGCGAGCGGCCACAGGAGGATCAGCAGGTGGCGGGTCCACAGGGCCATGGACGTCCACTGGGCCGTCCACAGGGTGGTGCCCTTCGACCACGGCCCGGGGGCGAGTTCGAGGAGGGCGAGCGAGAGGGCCAGGACGGTGGCGCCGGCCCAGGGGGCGACGGAGCGCCTGAGTTCGGTGCGCAGCACGCCGGTCGGGAGGCTCACCAGGCACCCCCGGCGCGTGCGGGGGCGGCGAGCAGGGCGGAGTAGCCGCGCTCCAGCGGGCTGTCGCCCTCGTGCTCCGGGCCGCCGGCGGCGGCGAGTCGGTCGGGGGTGCCCTGGAAGACCAGCCGTCCTTCGGCGAGCAGCAGCACGTCGGTGCAGGCGGCGGCGACGTCCTCGACCAGGTGGGTGGAGACGAGGACGCAGGCGTCCGTGCCCAGTTCCTGGAGCAGTTGGCGCAGGCGCAGCCGCTGGGCCGGGTCCAGGCCGACGGTCGGTTCGTCGAGGAGCAGGACGGCCGGGTCGTTGACGATGGCCTGGGCGATGCCGGCGCGCCGGACCATGCCGCCGGAGAGGGCCTTCATGCGCGCGTCGGCGCGGTCGGCGAGGCCGACGCGTTCGACGGCGCGCTGCACGGCGGCGGGGATGTCGGCGGCGGGCACCTCCTTCAGCCAGGCCATGTACTCGACGAACTCCCTCACGGTGAACCGTTTGTAGTAGCCGAACTCCTGCGGCAGGTAGCCGATCCGGCGGCGCAGTGCGCGGTGGTCTCCCGGTCCGTCGAGCGGGCGGCCGAGGAGTTCCAGTTCGCCGCCGGCGGGGCGCAGGACGGTGGCGAGGGCGCGGATGAGGGTGGTCTTTCCGGCGCCGTTGGGGCCGAGCAGGCCGTGGACGCCGGGGCCGAGGGCCAGGTCGAGGCCGTCCACGGCGAGCCGTTTGCGGCCGGCCCTGACCTTGAGTCCGCTCGCCCGGATCTCCCAGGCGTAGGTGGTGGGGGCGAGGTCCGCCGGGTTCACTGCGCGCATCGTGCGCCGGTGCTCCTTCCGGATGTTCATCAGTGGTCCGCCCGGGTGGCGTAGGCGCCGCGGCGGGCGGCCACGACGGCGGCGCCGAGCGCGAGCAGCAGGCCCCAGGCGGGCAGGGCTTCGGTCCGCAGGACGACGGGGGTGCGGTCGGCGGCCAGGGCCGGGACCACGACCGCCGCGGCCCAGGCGAGGGCGAGGGCGAGGGCGGCGCGGGCGGTTCCGACCAGTCCGCCGAGGGCCAGGGTGGCGGTGGTGAACGCCAGGCAGGGCAGCAGCCATTGCGCGGCCGTCAGTCCGGTCGCCCAGCCGGCCGCGAACAGGGCGGGGATCACGACGGCGAGCACGGCGACGGTGCGGCGCAGCACCAGGGCGAGGCCGGCGCGCGGGGTGGCGGCGGTGAGTTCGTGGGCCGGGTCGAGGGCGGGTGACCAGGAGAGCGCCACGCCGCCGACCGGCAGGACGGGGGCGAGCAGCAGGAGGAGGGGGACCTGGCCGGAGCCGGTGGCGGGGCCGGCGAGGTCCAGCAGCAGGGCGAGCAGGGTGACGGCGAGGAGCGTGGCCAGCCACGGGGTCATGGCGGGTGTCGTCCAGGTGGAGAGGCGGGCGGCGAGTCGGCGGCGCGGGGGTGCGGGGGCGGCCCGGGCCAGGCGGGGTGCGAGGTCGGCCCAGACGGCGTCGGTGAGTGCCGCGACGGCGGGCGCGGTGGCGGTGACGGCGGCGGACAGCCGGTCGCGGCAGGTCCGGCAGGTCTCCAGGTGGGCCTCCAGGGCCCACACCTCGTCGGGGGCGAGGTCTGCGGCGCGGCCGGGGGCGAGGTCTGCGGCGCCGCGTGCGTAGGCGTCGATGAGCCGTGCCGATGCGTGGTCCACGCTCATGCCAGTTCCTCCCGCATCGCGATCCGGGCCCGGCGGGCGCGGGTCTTGACCGTTCCCTCGGGCAGTCCGAGGACCACGGCGGTCTCCCGGACGGACAGTCCGTCGAGCACCATCGCCTGGAGCACGTCCCTGAGTTCGGGCGCGAGGCGCCGCAGGGCGTCCCCGACGTCGCCGCCGACGGTCGTCACCAGCGCCTCGTCCTCGGCGGCGGGCGCCACGGGCTGCGGGGCGGCGGCGGGCGGGGGCTCGGCGTGGTGGGCGCGGCGGCGGAACGCGTCGACGAGGCGGCGGGCGGCGATCGTCCACAGCCAGCCGACGGCGGTGCCGCCGGTGCCGCCGGCGGCGGTACGGCTGCCGGCGAAGGAGCCGGCGGCCCGCCACACCGCGAGGAAGGTCTCCTGCATGACCTCGGCGACGAGTTGCTCGTCGGCGCAGCGGCGCCGCAGCCGCACGGCCAGCCAGGGCGAGGTGCGGCGGTACAGCTCCTCGAAGGCGGCCCGGTCCCCCCGGGCAACCCGGTGGAGGAGGGCAGCCTCGTCCAGTTCCTGCGGCGGTGCCGCCTCGGCGCGTTTCACACCTGTTAGACGCCGGGCCGGACCTGCGGGTTTTCGGCTCGGCGTGATCCCGGTCACACGGGGGCGCGGGGTGGCCGGTGGAATGCGGTGGACCGGCGGGCGGGTGGGGCGGTTCACTGCCGCCATGGAGAACACCGTGGAGTACCTGCTGTGGGAGCGGATTCCGGCCGAGGGGCGCGCCGAGGTGGACCGGCTGATCACGGCGGGGCGCAACATCCCGGCGATCCAGGCGATGCGGCAGCACGCGGGGGCGCCGACACCCGAGCTCCGTGACTGCATCGACCTGCTCAACCTGCGGTTCCTTGCGCTCGGCCGGAATCGGGAGGACGACGCGGGGTGAACGCGAGGCACGGCCGGAGTAGCTCGACGGGTTCCCGAGCGACACTTCAGGTGTCATGATGACACCATGAGTGTCAGTCAGGGTGACGGGGAGGACGGGCCCGCGGTGGCCGGTCTGCTGCACGACGTGATCCGCCGGCTGTGGCCGGTGCACCGGGTGATCGTGCGGGCGGTCGAGCGCGGGCTGGCCGGGACCGGGATGACCGCCGGGCAGCACGCGGCCCTGGACGCGCTGCGGCGCGGCGGGCCGCGGACCGTGCCGCAACTGGCGCGGGCGCTGGACCTGGACCGCCAGCCCGTGCAGCGGCTGGTGAACGACGCCAAGGCGCTCGGACTCGCCGAGACCGTCGCCAACCCGGAGCACCGGCGCTCCTCGCTGGTACGGCTCACCGCGCACGGGGAGGCCGTGCTCGCCCGGGTGCAGCGATCCGAGCAGGAGGCACTGCGGCGCCACCTCGGGGACCTCGACCCGGCCGACGTCGCCACCGCGCTGCGGGTGCTCGACCGGCTCGGCGAGGTGTTCCACGAGCTGGAGCGGGCGGCCGACGAGCGCGAGCGCAGCGGCCTCAGCCGCCTCAGTGACCGGGACGACCGGGACGACGATCGAGGAACGGACGGAACATGACCGAAGCGCGCACCGGCACCGCCCCCGTCACGGGCGGCGAGCTGTTCTACGAGGTCGCGGAGGGCACCGGGCCCACCGTCGTCCTGCTGCACGGCGGCCTGCTGGACCGGCACAGCTGGGACGAGCAGTTCGCCCGGCTCGCCGCCCTCGGCCGGCACGTCGTCCGCTACGACGCCCGCGGCCACGGCCGTTCCTCCACCGTCAGCGGCGACTACGCCCACCACGACGACCTGCGGGCCCTGCTCGCGCACCTGGACGTGCCGCGCGCCGTCCTGGTCGGGCTCTCGCTCGGCTCGCGCATCGCGCTGGACACCGCGCTCACCCATCCCGACCGCGTGGCGGGCCTGGTCCTGACCGCGCCGGGCGTCAGCGGACGGCCGTTCACCGACCCCTTCGTGACCCATCACACGGAGCAGCAGATCGCCGCGCTGGGTGCCGGCGGCGAGGAGGGGGTCGGCCGGTTCGTGGAGCACTTCCTGCGGATGTGGGCGGACGGCCCGCACCGCTCCCCCGCCGAGGTGGACGGCGCGCTGCGGGAGCGGCTGCGCGCCTCGGTGACCGCCAACGTGCTGCGCCACGCCGCCGGCTTCGGCGCCGGGCGCCCGCTGGAGGCGGGCGCGGCCGACCGGCTCGGCGAGCCGGCGGTGCCGACCCTGGTGCTGACCGGTGAACTGGACGGCGCCGACATCCTGGCCAACGCCCGCGCCCTCGCCGACGCCGCCCCGCACGCGCGGGACACGGTGCTGCCCGGCGCCGCGCACATGGTCCCGCTGGAGCGCCCGGACCTGTTCGAGCGCGAGCTGGACGCTTTCCTCGCCTCCCTGTGACGTCCTCCGCCCTACGCGACCAGGCGCAGCCAGGCCGCCGCGAGCGCGTCGTGGCCGGCCTGCGTCGGGTGGATGCCGTCCACGGCCCAGTGCTCGGCTCCGTCCGTCGCGGCGAGTTCGGCGAACATGCCGTCGGCGGCGAGCAGACGGGCACCGTAGCGGCGGGCGAGCCTGCGCACGGCCTGGATCTTCGGGTCCAGGTCGGCGCGCCACTCCTCGCGCTGCTCCGGTCCGACGAGCGCGTCGCCGGCCTCGATGACGGCGCCGACGGGCAGTAGGAACGGCTCGATGAGGATCAGCGCCGTGCCCGCCTCGGCGAGGGGTTCGAGGAGGCGGTCGTAGCCCGCCTCGAAGTCCCGCGCCGGGATCACGTACCCCTCGGGGTCGAGGGTGTGCCAGCTCATGTCGTTGGCCCCGACCAGGATCGACACCACGTCCGGGCGCGCGTCGAGCACGTCCCGCTGCCAGCGGGCTTCGAGGTCCGTCACCTTGTCACCGGCGTTGCCGGTGTTCAGCCAGGTCACCTGCCGGTCCGGGTGCCGGCGGCCCCACTCCTGCGCGACACGCAGCGGGTACCCGGCCCCGAGGCCGTGTGCGCTGCCGCGCCGCAGGCCGTCGGTGATCGAGTCGCCGGTGAACATCACGGTGCTTCCGGAGCGGATCGTGATCGTCATGTGCACTCCCTCGGGCTCGGGTCCGGAAGCGGCGGGAGGGGGATCCGCTCAGGGCTTCAACAGCCCGTGGGTGCCGTCCCGGAAGGTGAGGACGGTCGGCGCGGCGTCGTACTCCTCGCGGAAGTATCCGCCGTAGCCGGGGTCCTCGACATGAGGGGCGAGCAGGTCGAGGATCGTGACCAGCCCGCCCAGGTCGTCGTCGAGCCAGTGGTTGCGGCTGAACAGTCCCCATGCGCAGAGCTCGCGGCCGGCCGTGGAGCTTCGGGACCGAGGCCGGAGGGCGGCGAAGTCCCCACCGGGCAACCGGCCGTCCGGGTCCGGTGCGAGCAGCGGGTAGGCGTGCTCGTCCGGGTCGAGCCCGCTCGGGCGCTCGGGGACCAGGCCGAGGTGCCAGCGCAGGGCTTCCAGGACCGTGTCGGGCGTGTCGCCTCGCAGGGAGCAGGTGAGGACGACTTCGTAGTGCAGGCTCACGGAGCCGCATTCTGCCCGGAGCCACTGACAGTCGCGGGCCGCCGTGGCGCTGCGGCGGGGCGCGGGTGGTCAGAGGGCGGCGGCGAGGCGTTCGCGGTGCGGCGGCCGGTCCCGGCACGGTGGTTCGTCACCCCGCGGCGGACCGGGCCAGCACGCCGACGGCCAGGATCGTGCCGCCGAGCAGCAGGCCGATCGAGCCGAGGACGCCGGCGGGCTGCCAGCCCTCGCCGCTCCTGGCGTCGGCGGCGAAGGCCCCGGCGATCAGCAGCAGGGACACGAGGACGGTGAGGGCGCCGACGCCGAACGTCCCCCGGACCAGGGCGGTACCGGAGCGGCTGGGCCGGGCGGGGGCCGCGGTCTCGGTCGTGTTCACGGTGCTCTCCTTCTGCGGTGCCGAGCGGTGCACCTCGAAGGATGTCCGGGCAACGTATCGGTCCGCCCGGCGGGTGTGTATCGGTCCCCGCACCGATCTGCGGCGGTTTCGCAACGGACGGCGCCGCGTCGGCGGGCGTCGACGACGAGGTCGCGGCGGCCCGGGCGATCCGGTACGCCGCGGAGCGCCCACCGGTCTCCCACCGATGCGCGCCGGACAGCCGGGCCGGCGCCGGGTCCGCTCAGCCGGCGAGGCCGTGCCCGACCAGGCGGCTGCGCAGTCCCGCCAGCTCGCGCCGGACCAGGGGTGGCAGGCCGTCCTCGCCGTCGCCCGCCGCCAGGACCGACCCGAGTAGTTCGGCGGCGGCCCGCGGGTCGTGGGCGAGCAGGTGGCAGTCGGCCACCCGGACGGTGAACAGCAGTCGGGCCGAGGGCAGTTGGTCGGGGGCCAGCAGGGAGAGCGCGGTCTCGGCGGCGTCGACGGCGCGCCGGGCGAGGCGGGGGTCGTCGACGGCGGCGGCCGCGTCGCGCAGCGCGGCGGCGGCACCGGCCTCGACCCGCAGCCGCATCGAGGCGATGGAGAGCCAGGCCGCGTCGGACTCGTCGTGGACGCCGATGTGGTCGAGGTGGTGGCGGGCGCGGGCTATGTGGCGGACGGTGGCGCGCACGTCGCCGGTCATGGCGTGGGCGCGGGCCAGGCCGATCTGGCCCATGGCCCCGGCCCAGTGCCGGGCGGGGGCGACCCGGGCGATCTCGTGGGCGTAGCCGAGGGCGGCGGCGGGGTCGCCGTCGAGGCGGGCGAGGAAGCTCATGTCGCTGAGCGCGGCGACCTGGGTGGCGGCGTCCTCGGCGAGTTCGGCCCAGCCGAGGGCGCGGGAGAAGCAGGCCATCGCGGTGGCGTTGCGGCCGTCCTGCATGCGCAGCGCGCCGGCGGCGTGGGCGTACTCGCCGGCGAGCCGGGCGAGCGGACGGCGGGCGGGGCCGTCGGGGTGGGCGGACAGCCGGCGCAGGACGACGCGCAGGGTGTCTTCGACGGCCTCGGTGCCGGGGCCGCCGGGGCTGTCGCCGGCCCGCAGGTGGGCGGCGAGCAGGCCGGCCAGGGCGTGCACGGTGTCGGGGTCCAGGGGCGGGGCGGCGGCGGGGTCGGCGGCGCGGAAGGCGGCGTGCAGGACGGCGAGGTCGGCGGGCGGTGGGACGTCGCAGCCCGCGGCGTCGTGGAGCGGGCAGAGCAGGCCGTAGTCGGGGAGGCGGACCGGCAGCTGGGTGGCGAGGCCGGGCGGCAGGGCGGGTGCCAGGGCCGCGACGGGCGGGCCGGGCAGCGGGGCGCGGGTCCAGTCGCCCGGTGCGGGCGGCGGGCCGGCGGTGGCCGGGGCGGGCGCGGGAACGGCCGGGGCGGGCGGGGCGCCCTCCTCGGCGAGGCGGCAGGCGGCGCGCAGTTCGCCACCGGCGAGCAGGAAGTCGTCCAGGCGGTCGGCGATCCGGGGGCTGGTGCGGCGGGTGCCGTGTTCGAGCTTGCTGACGGCGGTGTGGTCGTAGCCGATCTCGGCGCCGAGCTGGGCCTGGGTGAGGCCGGCACGGCGGCGCCACTGGCGCAGGCGGAGCCCGAAGGCCCGCCAGGCCTCGTCCTCGGCCGGCTTGTTCGCCGCCCGGTTCCGGTGCACGGGGCTGCCCTCCCGAGTGCGTTCCGGGCCTCCCGGTGGGGAGGTCCGTTCATGAGGACGGTACTGGACGACGGCCACCGGCGTACATGCAATGGTCTCAACCACTTTTGGCACCTGGTCTCTACCTCTCCTCTCTTTGGTCTCAACCTCTTCACCGGACGATCCCGCTCCACCGCCGGCGCCGGCCCGGCCGCGACCACCCCGGCGACCAGCCCGGACGCCCCGTCAGCTGCCAATACTCCGTCCAAACACGAGTTTTGACGGCACTTGACGGAACTTGCCAACCGCCCGCTCCGCATGTCCTGGCCGTTGACCGGGCCATGACGTCGTGTGAGGGTTCCGGCACCCGAGCGCGGACACCCGCACGGCCGTCCCCCCACGGCCCCAGCGGTGAGCGCCCTGACGGCACGCCGTCCGCGATCGAGCACCCCCACGTTCGAGGAGCCTCGGAATGAAACGCAGATTGCTGACGGCGGGCACCACCCTGGCCGTCCTGGCCGGCATGCTGACCGCCACCGCGGTCGGCCAGGCGGCCGCCGACCCCGGCCCGGCCGCCCCGACACCCCCCAGCGCACTGGCCGCCGCTGTCAACGCCGCCGACGCCGCGGCCGCGGCCGGACTGGACGCCCTGGCCAAGGGCCCCGACGAGACCTACGAGCGCCAGTCGGTCACCCCCTGGCTCGGCGGCCTCTACTCGGTCGCCTACGAGCGCACCTACAAGGGCCTGCCGGTGGTCGGCGGCGACGCCGTCGTCCTCGCCGACGGCCAGGGCCAGGTGCGCGGGCTGCAGTCCGCCACCTCCGGCCCGGTCGGCGTGCCGACCACCGCGCTGATCAGCGCCGCCGCCGCGGAGAAGACCGCCCGCACCAAGCTGGCCCAGGTGGACGGCGTGCAGTCCCGCCGCCTGGTCGTCCGGGTCCAGGACGGCGCCGGCCGGCTCGCCTGGGAGACCGTGCTCACCGGCCGCACCGCGACCGCCCCGAGCACCCTGCACGTCTTCGTCGACGCCCGTAGCGGCGAGGTCATCGACAGCTACGACGACGTGCGGGCGGGCACCCTCAACAGCAAGTGGAACGGCCCCTCGCCGACCATCAACACCACGGGCTCCGGCAGCTCCTTCTCGCTGCGCGACCCCAGCCGCCCCGGCCTGAGCTGCGCCGACAACGCCACCGGCCAGGTGTTCA
>NZ_JBHVER010000035.1:0-50775 GCF_042802195.1 Kitasatospora sp. NPDC057500
GTCGGGGTTCGCCCGGGCCAGGGCGCGGCGGATGGCAACGGCCTCCTCGATGGCGGTCAGGCCCTCCGCCCGCCGGCCCACCTCACCGAGGTCGACGGAGAGGTTGTTGAGGGACATGGCGAGGTCGGGCAGGTAGGTGTCGGGGTTGGCCCGGGCCAGGGTGCGGTAGTGGCCGGTGGCCTCCTCGATGGCGGTCAGGCCCTCGGCGCGTCGGCCTGCCTCGCCCAACCGGATGGAGAGGTTGTTGAGGGCCGTGGCGAGGTCGGGCAGAAAGGCGTCCGGGTCGGCCTCGGCCAGGGCGCGGTAGCGGTCGGTGATGGTGCGGGTGAGGCGGGCCGCGGTGGCGGTGAGGCGGTGGCTGGTGTGGGGGAAGCGACCGTAGAGCGTGTTGAGGGTGTCGAGCGGGGTGGTGGGGTCGGTGGCAAGGGTGTCGAGGGCGGTGGTGAGAGGGGCCGGGTGGTCGGTGCGGGTGGCGGTGGTGATGATGTGCGCGGCCAGGGCCTCGTGGTGGCGGATGCAGAGGCTGGTGAGTTGGGTGTCGAGGTTGCCCCGGAAGACGGGATGGGTGGCGGCGCGGCTGTAGACGGTGAGGAGTTGCTCGGCCTGGGTGTCGTCGGCGCCGTCGAGGAGCTGGTCGGCGAGGCTGGGATCGGCTTCGAGGGCGCGGCCGGTGTGGCGTTCGGCGAGGCGGTCGGGCTGCAGGGCACCCCACGGCGCTCCGCCGCCCCGTCGCGACGCTGCGGGGTAGAGGGCGGCGAGCCAGGCGGTGATCCGGTCGCGGCGGTCGCGGGGCTGGTCCGCCAGTGCAGGCACACGCCGCCACAGGAGGTCGGCGTGTTCGCGATCGACGGCACCGGTGAGGTGGGCCGCGGCCAGTGCGGTCTCCAGGGCGTTCTTGCTGAGGACGGGGGTGAGGCCGTGGGCGGTGGCGCTGCTGTGCCAGTAGCGGCCCTCATGGCCGAGCAGGCGGTCCTCGACGTCCTGCACGTCCTCGTCGTCGGTGCGGTCCGCGGGTTCGGTGCGTGCGGTGTCCAGGAGGTCGGCGAGGGCGGTCATGTGGAGAGTGAGGGCGTTGCCGTAGGCATCCCGGGCCAGCTGCCGCGGCGGTCGCAGGGTGGCGGCGGCCGTGGCCCAGTCGTGCCCGGCGAGGCCCTCGACGGATGGAAGCCCGGCCGCGAGGGCCTGGGCGGCGTCGCGGTAGTGGCCGGCGCGCTGTTCGGGGTCGTCCTCCAGGGGGGTGAGGCAGCGGGTGCGGGCGGTGGCGAGGTGATCCTCGGCCTGGCGGCTGGCGTCGCGGGCCTGTTGCCACCAGTCGCCGGCGGTGCGGGCCAGGAGCAGGAGTTTGAACGGGCTGGTGCCGGGGTGCTCGTCGGCGGCGTCGACGATTGCGGCGAGTTGTTCGGGTCGGGTCTCGGCGTAGTCGAGGACGACCAGCAACGGCCTCGCCGCCCGCCGCACCTCCAGCAGCTGTTCGGGGCGGGCGCCGGCACGCGGCCACAGCACCGCCCAGCCGACGGCGGTGAGCTGTTGGCCGAGGTGGTGGGCGAGGCGGGTCTTGCCCTGTCCGCCGGGGCCGTGCAGCAGCCACGCGCCGAATCCGGCCCGCCCGCACCACGCCTCCAGCTCGGCGACCAGGTCCTCGCGGCCGTGGAAGGGGACGGTCTGGCGGCCGGCCTCCAACAGAGCCGCCGGTGTCACCGGAGCGCGCCGGGCGGTCGGGTTGCCGGTGGGGTCCGCGATGTCCTGGAACTCCACCACCTCCAAACCGCCTGTCGGGCCTCCACCATGCGCCGCCAGGGCGGTGCGGAAGAGGGGGTCGTGGTGGAGGACGTAGGAGGGGACGACGTTGAGCCGGCCGTGGGCGGAGTGGGCTCGGTCGGAGGCGACGGCACCGGTGAGGTAGCGGTCGCAGAACACCGCCGCTCCCGACAGACCGCCCCACGGCGACGTCCCGTCACCCGGCCACCCGGTGGCGGGCATGCGCAGGTCCATGACGTACTGGTTGCCGACGAAGCCGCTGCCCGGGTTCACCTCACCATGGAGCTGCACGGCCTCGACGGCGCGGCCCGGGCGCTGGGCCTCGTCGGGGACACCCCAGGTCTCGCACGCGGTGCCGGGGCGGGCGGTGTCCGGCCGCCCCCACCGAACGGGAGCGGTGGGCGGCTGCCAGTGCGGGGAGTCGTCGACGAGGACGAGCGCCGCGTCGTCGCGCCCACCTGGGGTGCCGGCCCACACCACGGTTCCGGCGGCGGTGCCGCTGCCGCCGGGGTGGAAGACCTTCACCCTGCTGCCGGAGGGGCCGGTGACGTGGGCGGAGGTGAGGACCAGGCGCCCGCCGACCGCGTATCCGGACCCGCGTCCGCCGGGCCCGTTCACCCCGGCCAGCCGTACCCGCTCCACCCACGCCCCCTACCACTCGGTCCCGTGCACGCCACGTGGCCGCGGCCGGACCAGGGGTGCCGGCCGCAGCCCGGTTCTCAGCCGTCGATGCGTCCGGTGGTGTCGCCCGGTCCGTCGGGGCGCTCCTGTACGGAGCTGACCAGAAGGTCGCCGCCCCCGGGGCGCTTGGGGGTGAGGGTGAAGGCGATGCGGTGGGTGCGGGCGCGGGAGAGGCCGGCCTCGGTCTCCGCTCCGACCGCCCAGAGCTTGAACCCGGCCTTCGCCTTCGCGTCGGCGCGCAGCTCGACCTCGAACTCCATCTCCACCGGACCCACCGCGAACACCACCTGCGGATCCTCCCCCGCCCGCGCCGCGGCTTCGAGTAACTCGTCGCGCACCGCCGCGACCGCGTCCGCCAGCGGAACATCCATCAGACCCACCCCTTCGAGCATCCGACCGCGCGGTCCTGCCGATGCGGACACCGTAGAGCCCGCGCGGAGGCCTGCGCAGGGGAAAGCCGACTTCGACCAGGAGCAGAAGGTCGGTGAGCACGCCGACGCCGACGCGCCGGTGCCCGCCGGTACGGGTGTTCCGTACCGGCGGGCACCGAGTGGGCGCAGGGCTCGGGGGCTCCGGGGCTCAGCCGAGGTCCTTGCCCTTGGTCTCGGGCAGCGAGCGCACCACGAGCGCGGTGACCAGCAGGAGCAGCACCGCGTAGAGGTTGAACAGCCAGGGCTGCTTCACGACCTCGGTGAACAGCGTCTGCAGGTAGGCGGCGGTGCCGCCGAAGGCCGCGACGCAGAACGCGTACGGCACGGCGACGCCGACGGTGCGGATCCGCGCGGGGAACAACTCGGCGTACGTGGCCGGGGCGACCGCCGCCAGTGCGCCGACGAAGGTGAGCATCACGGCCATCGACACGGCGAGCTGCCAGGCCGAGTCGCGCAGCAGCCAGGTCATCGGGAAGTGCAGGGCGGCGGCGCCGACGCAGCCGATGGTCATCACGGGCCGGCGGCCGATGCGGTCGCTGAGCTTGCCCCAGAACGGGAGGGAGGCGATGAAGACGAGGTTGGCGGACGTGCCCGCCCACAGGGCGTGCCCGGTGTCGATCTTGAGGCTGGTCGCCGCGTAGGCCGGGGCGGCCACGGCCCACACGTAGTAGATGACGGTGAAGCCGACCGTCATGCCGACGACCTGGAAGCCCTGCTTGCGGTGGTCGATGATGGACCGGATGAGCGAGGGGCCGGCGGCCTTCCCGGCCTCCTCGCGGATGCCCTCGAACGCCTCGGTCTCCGGCATCCGGGCCCGCATGACCAGCCCGTACAGGCCGAGCAGCGCGCCGATGAGGAACGGGATGCGCCAGCCGAAGTCGTTCATCTGGCTCTTGGTCAGGGTCTGGGTGAGGACCGCGCCCAGGAGCGTGCCGGAGATGACGCCGGTGGTGCCGGAGACGTAGATCATCGAGGACCACAGGCCGCGCCGCTCGCGCGGGGCGATCTCGGAGAGGTAGGTCTGGGCCGAGGGCAGCTCGCCGCCGTGGGCGAGGCCCTGGACGAGCCGGGCGAGGAGCAGGAACAGCGAGGCGAACGCGCCGACCGAGCCGAAGGTCGGGGCGAGGCTGATCATCAGGCTGCCGGTGGCGGCGAGCCCGATGGAGAGGGTCATCGACTTCCTGCGGCCGAGCCGGTCGCCGATCCAGCCGAAGACGAAGCCGCCGAGGGGGCGGGTGACGAAGCCGACGGCGAAGATCGCGAGCGTCTGCAGGACGGCGGAGGTCTGGTTGGCGGGGTCGAACAGCTGCTTGGCGAAGAACGGTGCGAAGGTCGCGTAGATCGCCCAGTCGTAGGACTCCACGGCGTTGCCGACGCCGGTGCTGATGACGGCGCGGCGGGGGGACTGGTGCGCCGGGGGTGCGGTCCCGGTGGGGACGGCCGGGGACAGCTGGGTGGTCATGCGCGGCTCCGGAGGGTGGGGGAGGGGTGGAGTCAGGGGGAGGGTGTTCAGTAGCCGAGGAGGAGGTCGGTGAGGACCTCCCGGCCGAAGACCAGCGAGTCGAGGGGGACCCGCTCGTCGACGCCGTGGAAGAGCGAGGGGAAGTCGAGGTCCGCGGGGAGCCTCAGCGGGGCGAAGCCGAAGCCGCGGATGCCCAGGCGGGACAGCGGCTTGTTGTCCGTTCCGGCGGGGAGCAGGTAGGGCAGCACCTCGGCGTCCGGGTCATGACGCCGCAGGGTCTCGGCGATCCGTCCGACGAGGTCGCCGTCGAAGGGGTTCTCCAGGGCGGGCAGGTCGGTCTCCACGTCGACCCGGACACCGGGTCCGGCCAGCCCGCGGATCCGGTCCAGGACGGCGTCGCGGTGGCCGGGCAGGCAGCGGACGTCGAGCACGGCGCCGGCCCGCTCGGGGACCACGTTAGCCTTGTAACCGCCGTTGAACATGGTCACGTTGACGACGTTCTGCAGCGACGGCTTGATGAACCGGGCGCCGAAGCCGGCCGCCTCGGCGATCCTGCTGGGGTCGGTGCCCAGTGGCAGTCCGGCCAGCAGCCTGACCCGTTCGAGGAGTTCCGCGGTGGTGTCGGTGAGCGTCACCGGCCAGGTGGTGCGGCCGATCCGGCCGACCGCCTCGGCCAGCCTCACCAGGGCGTTGTCGTCGTGGAGTTGGGAGCCGTGGCCGGCCGTGCCCTCGGCGGTGAGCTTCGCCCACAGGGCGCCCTTCTCGCCCGTCTGCAGCAGGTAGGCGCGCCGGCCGGCGATGTCGACCGAGTAGCCGCCCACCTCGCTGATGGCGTTGCCGACGCCCTCGAACAGGTGGGGGTGCTCGTCGACCAGCCAGGCCGAGCCGTGGGCGCAGCCGGACTCCTCGTCGGCGAAGAGGCAGAGGACGATGTCGCGTCGGGGCTGTTCGCCCCTGCGGATCGCCTCCCGCACCGAGGCCAGGATCATGGCGTCGGTGCCCTTCATGTCGACGGCTCCGCGGCCCCAGAGCATCCCGTCCCGGACCTCGCCGCCGAAGGGGTCGACGCTCCAGTCCGCCGGGTCCGCCGGGACGACGTCGAGGTGGCCGTGGACCATCAGCGCCGGCAGGCCCGGGTCGCGGCCCGGCCAGCGGGCCACCAGGTTGGTGCGGTCCTTCCCGGCCTCGAACACCTGGCAGCGCAGGCCCGCTTCCTCCAGGAGGGCCCGGCAGTAGTCGGTGGCCTCGGCCTCGCCCTCGGCCTTGCCCGGTCCGTGGTTGGAGGTGTCCATCCGGATGAGGTCCCGGGCGATCCGGACGACCTCGGTGTCCGCGAGGTCCGCCTCGCCGGTGTGCTGGTTCACTGCGCCCGCGCCATGAATGCTCCTGGGGTCCGTGGGCGGAATGTGCCCGCCGTCGGCTTCGGTTGCCGAAGCTTGCACTCGGCGCCCCCCCTGCTTCAAGGACGGTCCCCGGCTAAGCAAGAACATTGCGTCCGGCGGGAGATTCAGCCGAGCGGCAGCGGGGTCATCGGCTTCGTCACCCCGAAGGCGAAGGTCGTCTGCACGGAGGCGAGCGACGGAATGCGGCGCAGCTGGGTGCGCACCAGTTGTTCGTAGGCGACGAAGGAACTCGTCACGACCTTGAGCAGATAGTCCTGGTCGCCGGCCAGCAGATGGGCCTCGACGATGTGCGGGATCGAGCGGATGTGCTGCTCGACGGCGTCCACGACCTCCGGTTGGTGGTTCTCGATGGTGATCCGGACGAAGGCGGTGATCGGGAGGCCCAGCGCCTCCTGGTCGGCGACGGCGGTGTAGCTGGTCAGGATGCCGGCCTCCTCCAGGCGGCGCACCCGGCGCAGACAGGGCGAGGGCGACAGGGCCACCCGGTCGGCCAGCTCCTGGTTGGTGATCCGCGCGTTGAGCTGGAGCTCGTGGATGATGCGGCGGTCGATCTCGTCGAGGGTCGTCATATGGCAGATCATGCCAATTAGTGGGCCGTTCATGGAAGAGACACGTCGTCGACTGTTAGAACACCTCCCGTATCCACCCCACCCCTTCACCCGCCTTCGGGAGCCCTGATGTTCCTCGACACCCCATCGCTCCACTTGGATCCGCTCTGGGGCCTGTCCGCCGCCTACGCGGCGGACACCCGCCCCGAGCGCCTCAACCTGATCATCGGCGTCTACCGCGACGAGTCGGGCGCCTCGCCGGTCCTGCCCTCGGTGCTCGCGGCGGAGGCCAGACTGGCCGACCGCGCCCCGTCCAAGGAGTACCTGGGCCTGTCCGGGAACACCGCCTTCAACGCGGCGATGACCGAACTGCTCCTCGGTGAGGAGGAGCTGGCGGCCCGCGCCACCACGGTGCAGACCGTGGCCGGCACCGGCGCCCTGCGGCTGCTCGCCGAACTCCTCGCCACCACCGGCCCCGGCCGGACGGTGCACCTGGGCACGCCCTCGTACGTGAACCACGCCGCGATCCTGCACGCGGCGCGGCTGAACGTGGCCGAGTACCCCGTCTCGCGCGACGGCGAACTGGACGCGGGGGCCGTCCTCGCGGTCGCCCGGAGCGCGCGCCCGGGCGACGCGATCCTCCTCCAGGGCTGCTGCCACAACCCGACGGGCCTGAGCATGCCGCTCCCGCTCTGGGACGAGCTCGCCGCCGTCATGGCCGAGCGCGGGGTCGTCCCCTTCATCGACCAGGCCTACTTCGGTCTCGGCGACGGGCTGGAGGAGGACCTGGCCGGCATGCGGCGGATGCTGCGGGTGGTGCCCGAGGCGGTCGTCGCGGTGAGCGGCTCCAAGGCCTGGGGCCTGTACAGCGAGCGCACCGGCTGCGCGATCGTGCTCACCCGGGACCGGGAGCGGGGCGACTACGCGCGCGGCGTGCTGGAGGTCACCGCCCGGGCCGACTACTCGCAGCCCCCCGCGCACGGCGCGCTGATCGTCGCCGAGATCCTCGGCGACCCCGGGCTGCGGGCGCGGTGGCGCGCCGAGCTGGAGGCGATGCGGCTGCGGCTGGCCCGGCTGCGCGAGGGGCTGGCGGACGCGCTGGAGGCGGGCCCGAACGGCGCGGCCTTCGCGGCCCTGCGCGACCAGCGCGGGATGTTCCTGCGCCTGCCGCTCGGGCCGGAGCGGATGGACCGGCTCCGCGAGGAGCACGCCGTGTACGGGATCCCGTCCGGGCGGATCAGCCTCGCCGGCGTCCCCGCGGCCCGCATCCAGGATCTTGCGGAGTCGATCGGCGCTGTGGCAGATCCTGCTCTCATCGGCGCCGTTCGCGCATGAATTAGCAATCGCCTGCCCCGCTTCGAAGCATAAAGTCTTGCCATCCCCCACCGATCCAGACGGAGGTCCCATGGACGTTCAGAAGCTCCAGGAGAAGAAGGACAAGCTCTTCGGCAACCACGTCCTGCTGGTCACGCCGATGCGCCCCGACGGCAGCCTGGACGAGGAGTCCACCCGCTCGCTCATCGACTTCGTGGTGGGCCGGGGCGTCCACGGCATCCTCACCCTGGGCAGCACCGGCGAGGTCTTCGCCCTCACCGACGACGAGCGCCGCCGCTTCGCCGAGCTGGTGATCGAGCACACCGCCGGCCGGGTGCCGGTGGGCGTGGGCGTCGCCCACTCCTCCGCCGACGCGAGCGCCGCGCTCGCGCGGCACGCGCAGAGCGCCGGCGGCGACTACGTCTTCACCACCGGCCCCTACTACCACCCGCACGGCGCGGAGGGGATCTTCCGGCACGTGAAGCACATCGGCGACGCCTGCGGGCTGCCGCTCATGGTGTACGACGGCGGCGCCGGTATCGAGTTCTCGCTGCCGCTGCTGCGCCGGATGGCCGAGAACATCCCGACGCTGTTCTCCTCGAAGCTGTTCCTGCCCTACCCCGCCAAGATCGCCCAGTACGCGGACGCGACCGACGGCCGGGTCCAGGCCTGGGCCGGCCACGACCAGCTGAACTTCCTGATGCTCCAGTACGGGGCCGAGGGCATGACCTCCGCCGCGAGCTGCGTGCTCCCGGCCGAGCAGTCGCAGATCTTCGACAGCATCCGCGACGGCAAGCCGGAGGAGGCCCGCCGGCTCTTCCACGAGCGGGTCGGCCCGCTCAACTCGATCGCGTTCGCCAACGTCCTGCAGTACCCGCAGGCCTACAAGCGCGCGCTGAGCTGGATGGGCGTGATCGAGCACGACGCCTGCAAGACGGTGATGGAGCCGCTCGACGACGTCCGCACCCGGGAGCTGCGCGCCGTACTCGAACGGATCGGGGCCATCTCCGAGTGACGGGCACCGGTGGAGGCCGCAGCCGGCCGCGTCCGGCGGCCGTCGTGGTCATCGTCCTCTCGCAATGGCTCGGCACGTCCCTGTGGTTCAGCCCCAGCGGCGCGACCGAGGACCTCTCGCGCTGGCTGCGCCTGGACTCCGGGGACTTCGGCTGGCTGCTGGCCGCCACCCAGCTCGGCTTCATCCTGGGGACGCTCGTCCTCACCCTGACCGGAGTGGCCGACCGGTTCGCCGCGGAGCGCGTCTTCGCGGCCGGCGCCCTCGCCGGCGCCGTCCTCAACTGCGCCTGGACGTGGGCCGATCCGGGCTTCGCGGTGGCGTGGGCGGCCCGCTTCGGGGTCGGGATCGCGCTCGCCGGGATCTACCCGATGGGCATGAAGATGATCGTGCGTCGGGTCGGGCCGAACGCGGGCTGGGCACTGGGCTGGCTGGTGGCCATGCTCACACTCGGCACGGCGATGCCGCACATCCTCAGATCGGCCGGGGCGGCCCTGCCCTGGCAGGCCGTGATCTGGGGCTCGTCCGTCCTGGCCCTGCTCGCCGCGGTTCTGGTGCTGCTGATCCAGGAGCCCCGGCCGGCCGCCCCGCCGCCCTCCTCCGCCACCCCGCCCGAGCGCCCCTCGCGGTCGGTGCGGACGATCCTCGCGCTGGCGGACTTCCGGGCGTCCTGCGCGGCCTACCTCGGGCACATGTGGGAGCTGTACGCGTTCTGGAGCGTCGTCCCGCTCCTGTGCGCCCGGATCACGGCCACCCGGGGCGACATCGCCGCGGTGGCCGCGCTCAGCGCGGGCGTCATCGCCGCGGGCAGCCTCGGCTGCGTCCTCGGCGGCATCCTGAGCCGGCGCCACGGCAGCGAGGCGATCGCCGCGCTGGCGCTGGCCGGCTCCGGCCTGACCTGCCTCGGCTACCCCCTGATCCCCGACGGCGCCGCCGGGCTGAAGACCGGCGTGCTGGCGCTCTGGGGCTTCCTCGTCGTCGCGGACTCGCCCCAGTTCTCCGCGATGAGCGCCCGCTACGTCCCGTCGCGGCTGCTCGGCACCGCCCTGACCGCCCAGAACAGCGCGGGATTCCTGGTCACGGTGGTGAGCATCCTGCTCCTCCAGAACGCCATGGACGCCTGGGGCGACAGCGCCCTGTGGCTGCTCCTGCCGGGGCCGGCCCTCGGACTGCTCGCCATGCGGCCCCTGCTGACCCGGCCGCGCACCGCGGCGGCCGTCCTCGACCACCACCCTCACGCCGCAAGACAGAAGGAGGCACGCTCGTGACGTGCACCCACCTGCCGGACCTCGACAACGCACCCTTCGGCGTGCTGCGCCTGCCGCGCGGCATCCTGGTCGGCGCCGGCCAACTCCGGGCGCTCCCGCACATCGTGCGGGACTTCGGGACCTCGGTACTGATCTGCACGGACCCACGGCTGGCCGCCTCCGACGAACTGCGCGCGCTGGTCACCACCCTCGAAGAGCAGGGCCTGGAGGTCGCGGTCTTCGGCGACACGGAGGCCGAGCTGCCGGTGCCCGGCATCATGAACTGCGTCGAGGCCGTGCGCGGGCGGCGGATCGACGCCGTCATCGGCTTCGGCGGCGGCAGCTGCATGGACATGGCCAAGGTCGTCGCCGTCCTGCTGGCCCACGGCGGCACACCGAGCGACTACTACGGCGAGTTCGCCGTGCCAGGCCCGGTCCTGCCGGTGATCGCCGTCCCCACCACGGCGGGCACCGGCTCGGAGGCGACCGCCATCGCGGTGGTCTCCGACCCCGCCCTCGGCATGAAGACGGGCATCTCCAGCCCGCACATCATCCCCGCCGCCGCGGTCTGCGACCCCACGCTGACCCTGACCTGCCCGCCCGCGCTCACCGCCGCCACCGGCGCCGACGCCTTCGTCCACCTGGTGGAGTCCTACACGGCCGTCGCCCGCCCCGGCACGCCGGAACTCGCCCGGGAGCGCGTCTTCATCGGCCGCAACCCGCTCACCGACACCCTCGCCATCGAGGGCGTCCGCCTAGTGGGCCGCAGCCTGGTGCGGGCCTACCGGGAGCCCGGCGACGAGAGCGCCCGCGGTGACATGATGCTCGCCGCGCTCTACGGCGGCATGGCGCTCAGCAACGCCGGAACCGCCGCCGCCCACGCGATCCAGTACCCCGTCGGCACGCTCACCCACACGCCGCACGGCGTCGGCGTCGGCCTACTGCTGCCCTATGTGCTGCGCCACAACTTCCCGGCGATCCGGCCCCAGCTGGCCCGCATCGCCGAGGCGCTCGGGGCGGACGTGCGCGGGCTCGCCGTCGAGGACGCCGCCCGCGCCGGCGTCGAGGCCGTCGACCGGATCCTCGCCGAGATCGGCATCCCCGCCACCCTCGCCGAACTCGGGGTGCGCGAGGACGACCTGGGGCTGATCGCGGAGCGGGCGCGGAACTCCAGGCGACTCATCGACAACAACCCGGTCCCCCTCGGCCTGGAAGGCCTCACCGCGATCACCCGCGCCGCCTTCGCGGGCGACCGCGCCTTCCGCGCCTGACCGGGACCCGACCGAGAGGACAACCCCATGACCACCACCGACACCACCGAATACGTGGTCGACGGCCTCACCGTCCCGCTGCGGCTGCTCATCGGCGACGAGTGGACCGCCGGCGCAGACGGCGACACCGTCCCCGTCGTCAACCCCTCCGACGGCAGCACGCTCGCGTCGATCGCCGACGCCACGCCGGCCGACGGCACCCGCGCCGTCGACGCCGCCGCGGCCGCCCTCCCCGGCTGGGCGGCCACCCCGCCCCGCGAGCGCGCCGAAATCCTCCGCCGCTGCTTCGAGTCGATGACCGAACAGGGCGAGCAGTTGGCCCGGCTGATCTCCCTGGAGAACGGCAAGGCGCTGCCGGACGCGCGCGGCGAGGTCGCCTACGCCGCCGAGTTCTTCCGCTGGTACTCCGAGGAGGCCGTGCGCGTCATCGGTGAGATCTCCACCTCGCCGTCGGGCGCCAACCGCATCATCGCCCAGCACCAGCCGATCGGCGTCTGCGCCCTGATCACGCCGTGGAACTTCCCCGCCGCGATGGCCACCCGCAAGCTGGCGCCCGCCCTGGCCGCCGGCTGCACCACCGTGCTCAAGCCGGCCACCCTGACCCCGCTGACCGCCCTCGCCATCGCGCGGATCATGACCGAGGCGGGCGTCCCGGCCGGCGTCGTCAACGTCGTCACCACCAGCCGCACCGGCGCGGTGATGGACGTCGTGCTCGCCGACCCGCGGGTGCGCAAGCTGTCGTTCACCGGCTCCACCGAGGTCGGCCGGCACCTGCTGAAGCGGGCCGCCGACAACGTCCTCAGCTGCTCCATGGAACTCGGCGGCAACGCTCCCTTCCTGGTCTTCGACGACGCCGACCTGGACAAGGCCGTCGACGGCGCCATGGTCGCCAAGATGCGCAACGGCGGCCAGGCCTGCACCGCCGCCAACCGCCTCTACGTGCAGCGCGGCATCCACGACCGGTTCGCCCGCCGGCTGACCGAGCGGATGGCGGAGCTGCGGCTCGGTCCCGGCCACGAGCCCGGCGTCGACGTCGGACCGCTGGTCGACGAGGCCAGTGTCCGCAAGGTCGACGAGCTGGTCCGGGACGCCGTCGGGCGCGGCGCGACCGTCGAGGTCGGCGGGGCCGGCGTGGACGGTCCCGGGTTCTTCTACCCCCCGACCGTCGTCACCGGCGTGCCGGCCGACGCGCGCATGGTCACCGAGGAGATCTTCGGGCCGGTCGCCTCGCTGATCCCCTTCGACACCGAGGACGAGGTCATCGCGGCCGCGAACGCCACCGAATTCGGCCTGGCCGCCTATGTGTTCACCGAGGACCTGGCCCGCGGCCTGCGGGTGGCGGAGCGGATCGAGAGCGGCATGATCGCGGTCAACCGCGGGCTCGTCTCCGACCCGGCCGCCCCGTTCGGCGGCGTCAAGCACAGCGGCCTCGGCCGCGAGGGCGCCCACGAGGGCATGCTCGAATTCACCGAGACCAAGTACCTCGCCGTCGACTGGTGACCACCACCGGCGTTCCCGGGCCGGCGTCCGTGACGTCCGCCGCGTCCGCCCGGGAACGCCGTCCGCCCCCACCCGAGAAACCACCTGGAGTTCCCGTGCTCATCCCCGTCGACGACGTCCGATCGACCGCGACCGGCGTGCTGCTGCGCGCGGGCGTGCCGCAGCCCAACACCGAGATCCTGGTGCGCTCCCTGGTGGAGGCCGAACTGCGCGGTCTGCCCTCGCACGGGCTGCTGCGCCTGCCCCGGGTCGTCGAGCGCCTGCGCAACAAGGTCGCCGACGGCGCGACCACCGGGCGGCACACCTGGACCACGGGAGCGCACCTGAGCGTCGACGGGGAGCGCGGCATCGGCCCGGTCGTCGCCCACCACGCGCTGGCGGCGGTCTCCGAGCGCGCGAGGTCGACCGGCATCGCGCTCGCCTCGATCGGCAACAACAACCACATCGGGATGCTGGCGCTCTACGCGGAGGACATCGCGCGGGCCGGCCAGGTGATCATCGGCTTCACCACCAGCGAGGCGCTCGTCCACCCCTGGGGCGGACGGAAGGCGATGGTGGGCACCAACCCGGTGATGATCGGGGTGCCGGCCGAGCCGCACCCGTTCGTGATGGACATGGCCACCAGCCTGGTGTCCATGGGCAAGGTCCACGACTACGCGCACCGCGGCGAACCGCTCCCCGACGGTTGGGCCCTGGACGCGGAGGGCAACCCCACCCGGGACGCCGAGGCGGCGAAGGGCGGCGCGATCGCGCCGTTCGGCGGGCCCAAGGGATACGCCCTGGGCCTGGCCTTCGAACTGCTGGTGGCCAGTCTGACCGGCACCGCCACGGGCCGGGACGTCGCGGGGACGCTCGACTCGACCGAGGTCTGCAACAAGGGCGACGTCTTCATCGTCGCCGAGCCGGCCGGCCCCGTCGAGGCGGTCTCCCGCTACCTCCGGGACATCCGCGCCACCGAGCCTGCCGACCCCGCCCGCCCGGTCCTGGTGCCGGGCGACCGCGCGCTGCGCACCCGGGAGGCCGCCCTCGCGGACGGACTGGACGTCGCCCCCGAGGTCTGGCAGCGGATCACCGCGCTCGCCGGGTAGCGGGTCGGACCGAGAAGACTCCCGCCCGGTTTACGCGCCGTTGCCCGGGCGGGCCCTCTCCGTGGTGCGCGCCCCGACAGTGAAGAAGCCGATGGCCACCGGCGTGGTCCCCGGTGTGCGCGACACCGGTCGGCAGGTGTTCCGCCGGCTGTTCTCCAGCAGCTCCAGGCCCGGCCCGCCGCCGACCTGACCGCGCTCGGTCCGGCCGAGGTCGCGGGTGCCGGGTGAGTGCCGCGCCTCCGGGAAGCGGAACCGGCCCCCGCGAGCTGGACAGGCCCACCGCCCAGCGCGCGCCGCGTGGCCGGGCGGTGGGGTACTCCTCGCGCTGGGCGCCGCCGTGTTCGAGGCCAGATCGAAGCTGTGCGCGTTCGGCGCCGCCGGGATCACCGAGACGCTCGCCGTCGGGCACGTTGCGCACCTGGCCGAGACCGGCCTCGGCCCGGACATCCCGATGGCGACGATTCTGGAAGCGGAGATCTCGGCCGCCATCGGCCAGTACATCGCCGCGGGCGGTCTCCACGACGCCGACGGCGCCGCGCTGCGCGAGCGGGTCCCGGTGCTCCTGCGCGGCATGCTCGACGCCGCCCGCTGACCGTCAGCCCGAGGACGGCGCAGCCCCGACCGGACCGCCCCGCCGGGCGGCGGGCAGCGCACTCCCGATCAGGGTCCCCAAGTCGATGGCCTCGGGTTCGTAGAGCCAGGCGATCAGCCCCCCGAGCGCGAGCGCGACCAGCCACTGCGCGCTCGTGCGCGCTTCCTCCTCACCCAGCGACTGCGCCGCTGCGAGGTCGTCCGCCGTGCTGGCGAGGCTGTGGGCGAGCCGCTTGGCCATCTGGGCGTGCGCAGGGTGGGAGGGCACGGTGGCTTCGCACATGAGCACGATCTCCGCAGCGGCCTGCCAGCGGGGACGGTCCAACAGCACCCGGAGCCGGCCGTAGGGATCCGGCTCGTCCTCCACGGGGGCGATCAGCTCCGCGAGGACCAGGTCCAGGAGTGCGCGCTTGGTGGGGGCGACGTGCACGAGCGCGGCCTTGGTCAGTCCGGCCTCCTCCGCGACGGCCTGCATGGAGGTGTCGTGGTAGCCGTGGCGCGCGTACAGGCGCGCCGCGGCCTCGACGGCCCGTGCGCGTGACGTCCGCTCCGGCGGCGGGTCTGCGTTCACGGTGTCGGCCGGCCGAGGTGCGGGCCAGGGCAGGGCGGGTGCGGGCGGAAGCCCGTTCGCCTTCATCTCGTCTTCGTGGGTGGCGAGTTGGGTGGGGATGTCGATGAGGTCGGGGAAGTAGAGCGAGAGGATCTGCAGGCCGTCCCACGCGGCGCCGAGTTGTTGGACGGCCAGCTTGGCCGAGCGTTCGTCGCCCCCGGAACCGCTGAGCATCTGCACGCCCAGGCGGGTGCCGACCCGTTGGCGCGTGCGCATGAGTTCGTGGCCGGGGTGCTCGGGACTGGTGGCCTCGCCGAGCAGTGCGGTGAACAGGGGGATCCAGCCGCGCGCGTCGGCGTTGCGTCGCGCCGTCTCGGCCGCGGAGGGGGACTTGCCGGCGGCGTCCGCGCCGGCCGCGATCCAGTCGCGGTGCTCGCGGTCGAGGCGGTCGACGAGGGCGGTGAGGATCTCCTGCTTCGTGGCGAAGTGGCGCAGCAGTGCCGGGTGGGAGATCCCCGAGGCCGCGGCGATGTCGCGCAGTGACGTGGCCCGGTAGCCGGAGCTGATGAACAGCTCGTGGGAGGCGTCGAGGATGCGTTCGACGCGCTCTCGTCCGGTCCGGTAACTGCCCCGTTTCATTGCCATCGCTCCAGTATCGCCGCTGTGTTAACCTTCCCAAAACCTACCACCTCGCTGGTAACTTTTCGTTTCCATTGGGACGAACGAAGGAGCGACATGGCCGGCCTGCGCAAGGACTTCCTCTGGGGCGCCTCCACCTCCCCGCACCAGGTGGAGGGCAACAACCTCAACTCGGACTGGTGGGCACTGGAGACCGCCCCCGCCTCCCCGTTCCCGGACCGCAGCGGCGACGCGGTCGACAGCTACCACCGCTACGGCGAGGACATGGCCCTGCTGGCCGGGGCCGGGCTGAACGCCTACCGCTTCGGCTTCGAGTGGGCCCGGATCGAGCCGGCCGACGGTCAGTTCTCCGGTGCCGAGCGCGACCACTACCGGCGCATGATCGACGCGGCACTGCGGCTCGGCCTCAAGCCCGTGGTGACGCTGCACCACTTCACCCTGCCGCGCTGGTTCGCGGAGTCCGGCGGCTGGCGCCGGCCGGACGCGGCGGACCGCTTCACCCGTTACATCGAGTTCATCGCCCCGGCGCTGAAGGACGTGGACTGGATCTGCACGATCAACGAGCCGAACATGCTCGCGGTGTTCGCGACCATCCAGGAGGCCCTCTTCAAGGTGACGGACAGCCAGGGCGCCGCCGCGACGGAACTCGCGACGGCGATGGCCCGGGTCGTCCCCGACCAGGCGCTCGGGGACACGCTCGCGCAGGTGCACCGCCGCGCCGTCGAGGTGGTGCGCGCGACCACGAACGCGAAGGCGGGCTGGACCGTCGCCCAGCAGGCGTTCACCCCCACCGAGGGCAACGAGGACGTCTTCGAGCGCGTCCACCACGAGTGGGAGGGCTTCTACCTCGACGTCGCCCGCGACGACGACTTCCTCGGCGTGCAGGCCTACACCAGCCAGCCGGTCGACGCGAACGGCCCCGTGCCGCACCCGCAGCACCCCGACAACTCCCTGACCGGCTGGGCGTACCGGCCCGACGCGCTGGGCACAGCGCTGCGCCGTGCGTGGCACGGGACCGGCGGCGTTCCCCTGCTGGTCACCGAGAACGGCATCGCCACCGACGACGACACCCGGCGGATCGCCTACACCGCCGAGGCGCTCGGCCACCTGGAGAAGGCGGTCGCGGACGGCGTCGACGTGCGCGGCTACCTGCACTGGTCGGCGCTCGACAACTACGAATGGGGCCGATACGCGGCCACGTTCGGCCTGATCGCCGTGGACCGGGAGACCTTCGTGCGCACCCCGAAGCCCAGCCTGGCCTGGCTCGGCGCCTGCGCCCGCCGCAACGGCCTGCACTGACCCCGGCGACGAAACGGAGACCCCGGATGCCCAAGCACGCCGACCCCGGGCCCGCCCACGACCTCTCCACGACGGCCGCCGCCGCGCCGACCGACCCGCAGGCCGCGCAGCACTCCCGCAAGGTGCCGCCGGAACTGCGGCGACTGTTCCGCACCGCCCCGTTCGTCGCCCCGATGGCCCCGATCGCCTACTCCGTCACGGCCTACTACATCGCCATCCAGGTCGAGCACATGGACCCGGACGCGAAGACCTCGAACCTCGCGCTCATCAACGCGCTCGCCGCGGTGGCCGCGATGGTCGCCCAGCCGGTCGTGGGCGTGCTGTCGGACCGCACCCGCAGCCGCTACGGCGCGCGAAGACCCTGGATGCTCGCCAGCGGCTGCCTCGGCGCCACCGCTCTGCTCACCTGCGGACTCGCACCGAACGTGGCCGCGCTGACCGTGTGCGTCATGCTGGTGCAGTTCGGGTTCAACGCCTTCCAAGGGCCCTTCTCCGCGCTGCTGCCCGACCGGGTCCCCGACCATCTGCGCGGCCGCTACTCCACCGGCGTCGGGCTGGGCATGCTGCTCGGCGCCGTCCTCGGCCCGATCGTCGGCTCGCTGTTCACCGACGACATCCCGCTCGGCTACGCGGTCACCGCCGGTGCGACGCTCCTCGTGATCGTGCTCTTCGTGGCCCTCGTGCCCGACCGCGACAACCGCGGTGAACCGCGCCGGCCGTTCTCGCCGCGCGCCTTCCTCGCCGCCTTCTGGGTCAACCCGGTCCGCAACCCCGACTTCTTCTGGGGCTTCGCGGGACGCTTCCTGCTGTTCGGCGGCTACGCGATGCTGAACACCTACCAGCTCTACCTGGCCCAGGACTACGTCGGCCTGACCCTGGAGGAGGCGACACGGACCGTGCCGCTGCTCAGCCTGGTCGCCCTGCCCGGGATCCTGGTGGCGACCACGGTCGCCGGACCGCTGTCCGACCGCCTCGGGCGACGCAAGCCGGTCGTGCTCGTCTCGGGACTGGTCATCTCCGCCGGCGCCGCGATTCCACTCGCCCTGCCCTCGGTCCTCGGACTCGCGCTGTCCAGCTTCGTCGTCGCGTCGGGCTTCGGCGCCTTCGCCGCCGTCGACCAGGCCCTGATGAGCTCCGTCCTGCCCGACCCGGACGACTTCGGCAAGGACCTCGGGGTCCTCAACCTCGCCGCGACCCTGCCCAACACCATCGCGCCCGTAGCGGCCGCGGGCATCGTGCACACCTTCGGCGGCTACGCCGCGCTCTACCCGGTCGTCGGAGTGACCGGGTTCCTCGGCGCCCTCGCCGTCCTCCCCATCCGCAGCGTTCGCTGACCCGGATCCTCCCCACCTCGCACCCTCACCCCCACCCCCACCCCGCACCTCCACCCCCACCCTCACCCCATCCACCGAAAGGAGCGGCGATGCTCGCCACCCCGCTCGCCACCCCGCTCGTCACGGCGCTGCTGGAGCGCCTCACCCTCGAACAGAAGGTGCGCCTGCTCACCGGCGCCTCCCTGTGGACGCTGCACGACGAACCCGCCGTCGGCCTGCGCCCCATCGCCGTCTCCGACGGCCCCACCGGAGTGCGCGGCGCGGCCCTGGACGACCACGACCCCTCGGCAAGCCTGCCGTCCGCCGGCTGCGTCTGCGCCACCTGGGACCTGGAGCAGGTCCGCCGGCTCGGCGCCCTGATCGCCGCCGAGGCCCGCGCCAAGGACGTCGACGTCGTGCTCGGCCCCACCGTCAACCTGCACCGCTCGCCGCGCGGCGGCCGCCACTTCGAGGCCTACAGCGAGGACCCCTACCTCACCGGCGAGTTCGGCGCCGCCTACGTCACCGCCGTGCAGGCGCACGGCGTGGCGACCACGGCCAAGCACTACGTCGCCAACGACTCCGAGACCGACCGCTTCACCGTCGACGCCCGGGTCGACGAGCGGACCCTGCGCGAGGTCTACCTGGCCCCCTTCGAGCGGATGGTGAAGGAGGGCGCCTGGCTGGTGATGTCCGCCTACAACTCCGTCAACGGCACCACCATGACCGCCAACCCGCTGCTGCGCGACCCGCTGAAGGACGAGTGGGGCTTCGACGGCGTCGTCGTCTCCGACTGGATGGCGGTGCGCGACACCGAGCCGTCCGCCAACTCCGGCCAGGACCTGGCCATGCCCGGCCCGGACGGGGCGTGGGGCGACGCGCTCGTCGAGGCCGTCAAGGCCGGACGCGTCCCCGAGGACGCGATCGACGAGAAGGTCGCCCGGCTGCTCCTGCTCGCCTCGCGCGTCGGCGCCCTGGAGAGCGGTCCGGCGACCGTCCCGGTCGAGCCCTGGGACGACACCGCGATCGCAGGCCTGCTGCGCGAGGCCGCCGCGGACGGCATGGTCCTGGCCCGCAACAACGGGACCCTGCCCGTCCCGCCCCGGGAAGGACTGACCGTCGGCGTGATCGGGCAGCACGCGCTGCGTGCCCGCGCCCAGGGCGGCGGATCGGCGTCCGTGTTCCCGCGCCGCGTCGTCACGCCGCTCGACGGCCTGCGCGAGGCCTACGGTGCGGACGCCATCGGCTTCGCCCCCGGTCTGCCCCCGGTCGACGAGCTGCACCCCTTCGCGGGCGGCACGGTCACCGACCCGCTGACGGGTGCCCAGGGCGTCCGCGTCCGCTACCTCGACCAGGACGGCGAGACGTTCAGCGAGGAGACCATCCCCTCCGGGCGCTTCTCCTCGTTCGGCGACGCGCGACTGGCCCGGGCCGCCCGCATCGAGCTGACCACCCGCTTCACCCCGGACCGCGACGGCCGCCACGACGTCGGCTACGCGGGACTGGGCGGCTTCAGCTTCGAGGTCGACGGCGTCACCGTCGGCACCGGCTCGCTCGGGATCCCCGAGGGCGGCGACTTCATGGCCGCCCTCCTCAACCCCCCGTCGCGTGTGGTCTCCCACGACCTCAGCCGCGGCCGGACCGTCGAGCTGCGCCTGACCTACACCCCGGAGCTCCTCGGCGTCCCCTTCGCCAGCGTCAAGCTCGGCTTCAAGGACCTCTTCGGTGACCCGGAGCAGGAGTTCCAGCGTGCCATCGAGACGGCGGCCGCGAGCGACGTCGCCGTCGTGGTCGTCGGCACCACCGAGGCCATTGAGTCCGAAGGCTTCGACCGGCCGGGCCTCGCCCTCCCCGATGGACAGGACGAGCTCGTGCGCCGCGTCGCCGAGGTCAACCCCCGCACCGTCGTGGTCGTCAACTCCGGCGCCCCGGTGCTGATGCCATGGCTCGACGAGGTCGCCGCCGTCGTCCTGGCCTGGTTCCCCGGCCAGGAGTTCGGCGCGGCCCTCGCCGACGTCCTGACCGGCGCCCGCGAGCCGGGCGGCCGCCTGCCCACCACCTGGCCCGCCCGAGAGGAGGACGTCCCGGTCTGGGAGGTCACGCCCGACAACGGCCGGCTCGCCTACGCCGAAGGCCTCCACATCGGCTACCGCGCCTGGCTCAAGCGCGGGGCCGACGGCGGCAACCCGCCCGCGCTGCCCTTCGGGTCCGGCCTCGGCTACACCACCTGGCAGATCGGCGCACCGGTCCTCACCACCGAGGGCGATCGCGTCGTCGTCCTGGCCGAGGTCACCAACACCGGTGCCCGGCACGGCAAGCAGGTCCTGCAGGCCTACCTGTCCCGTCCGGGCTCGACCGTCGAACGGCCCGTCGCCTGGCTGGCCGGCTTCACCACCGTGCGGGCGGACGCCGGCGAGCGGGTGCGGGCGCGGATCGAGATCGCCCCGCGGGCGTTCCAGCACTGGGACACCGAGGCGCACGCCTGGGTGACCGAACCCGGCGCCTTCACCCTCCGGATCGCGACCTCCGTCGCCGACCCCGGCCACAGCGTGCCCGTCGACCCGGCCGCCCAGGGCTGACACCCACCACCGACCCCTCGTCCCGCCCTCGTGCGCGGGGGCGGGGCAGGACACCACCGCTGCGGGACCGGAACCTGACGCCGGTCCCGCGGCAACCCCGCTGACTGATCAGGAGTTCCACATGACGACGTCCCCGGAGACGGCGCTGCTCCGCCTCCTCCCCGTTCCCCGCACGGCCGTCCCGGGCGAGCGCGGCTTCCCCCTCCGCGCGGGCACCCCCGTCGTGGTCGCCGACTCCGAGCTGCTGACGAGCGCCGCCCTCTTCGCAGAGCGCCTCGCGGCGGAGACCGGGCTGGTGCTCGGCCGGGCCGAGGTCGGCGCCGCGCGGCCCGGCGCGATCAGCGTCCGCGTGGATCCCGCCGACCCGGCGATCGCCGCAATCCCCGTGGCGCGCGGCGTATCCGCGTCCGGGGACGACCTCGGCGCGGAACGCCACACCCTCACCGTGGACGGCGACGGCATCCGCGTCGTGGGCGCGTCCGCGGCCGGCGTGCACCGCGCGCTGACCACCCTGGTCGCGCTCGCCGAACAGCTCCCGGCCGACTCGACGGGTGTCGGGCTGCCCGCCCTTGCCCTCACCGACGGCCCGGCCCTCGCCTGGCGCGGTCTCTCACTGGACGTGGCCCGCGCGAGGTTCTCGGTCGCCGAGGTGTGCCGGGTGATCGACCTGCTCGACCGCTACAAGCTCAACGTGCTGCACCTGCACCTGACCGACGACCAGGCCTGGCGCCTGGAGATCGGCTCCCGGCCGGAGCTCACGCACGGCCAGGAGCCCGACGCCTTCTTCACGCAGGCGCAGTACCGCGAGGCCGTCGCCTACGCAGCCGCGCGCCACGTCACCGTGGTGCCCGAGATCGACATGCCCGGCCACAGCACCGCCGCGATCGCCGCCTACCCGGAGCTGAGCTCGGCGGAAGCGACGGCCCTACCGGGCTCGACCGAGGAGATGTGGGCCAAGCTCGTCGCGGGCGAGCTCCGGCCGCTGTGGCTGGAGCCCGGACGACCGGAGGTGTGGCAGTTCGTCGAGGAGGTGATCGCCGAGCTCGCGGCGCTCACGCCCGGGCGATTCCTCCACATCGGCGGGGACGAGGCCTTCGGCATGCCCGTGGCGGACCACCGGGCGTTCGTGGCCCGTGCGCGCGAACTGGTCCGCTCCCACGGCAAGGAGCCGATCGGCTGGCAGGAGTCGGTCAGGGTGGCGTCCGCCCCCGGCGAGCTCGTCCAGCTCTGGATCGACGAGGAGGTGGCCCCCGACCCGGCGCACCCGTTCCTGACCGTGCTCCCGCCGCAGGTGAGGGACATGCTCCTGGCGGCCTCCCGCGAGGCCACCGAGGACACCGCCCTGATGGCCGAGCAGCAGGCGCGGGTCCTGGTCTCCTCCGGTGGACGCGCCTACCTCGACCGCCCCTACGCGGAGGCCGTCACCGGCGAGGCCGAGGAGCGCCGCGCCCGCCTCGGCCATCCGCTCTACCCGCCGGTGACGCTGCGCGACGCCTGCACCGCGCCGATCGCGGGCCTCGACGCCGAGACCGCCTTCGAGGTCGCGGGCTTCGAGGCGGTGGTCTGGTGCGAGTCCGTGAACGGCGCCGACGACCTGTTCTTCCTGCTGCTGCCCCGCCTCCCCGCGCTCGCCGCCCGCGCCTGGTCCCCGGGCCCCGCCCGCAGCTGGGACGACCTGCGCACCCGCCTCGCCGCCCAGTCCCCCGCCTGGCGCCGCCACGGGCTCACCTGGTTCCCGGCGCCGTCGGTCGACTGGACTTGACCGGAGCCTGTGGGGTGGCCGGCTGATTACGCCGTGCTGATGGTGGACGGCATCCTGATCCCGCGCTGTTGTTCCGCACCCGCGATCATGGCCCGCACCCGTGATCGCGGCCCGCCCCCGGGATTCGCCGTCCGGCTGCGGACTCAGACGTGCTGGGCCACCGGGTCGGCTGCCGCCGGGTGGGCTGCCGTGGTGTGGTCTGTCGAGGTCTGCCCGGCGGTGTGGCGGCGGTGGGTGAGGAGGAAGACGGACAGGCCGAGCAGTGTCATCGCGGCGCCGGCCACGGCCAGCACCGGATACGCCGGTGCCCGGTCCAGGACGATGCCCCCGACCGCGGAGCCGAGCGCGACGCCGGAGTTGAACGACGCGGCGGCGAGCGTGGACACCAGGGCGGATGCCGTGCCGGCCAGGTGCAGGGCGTAGGACTGCAGCGGCGGCACCATTCCGAAGCCCGCGCCGCCGAGCAGCACCAGCAGGACGAGGACAGCGGGCAGGACGGAACCCAGGGCCCACAGAGCCAGCAGCGAGACGGTCAGGGTGCCGAGGATGACGACCACGGTGCGGGTCACCGACCGGTCCGCGTAGCGGCCGCCGAGAGCGTTGCCGCCGATCAGCCCCGCACCGAACAACAGGAGCAGCCAGGTGACGGAGTCGGCGGCGACGCCGGTGACGGTCGTCAGGAAGGGGGCGATGTAGGTGTGGACGACGAAGAGCCCGCCGTAGCTGAGTGCGATGGCGAGGAAGGCCGCCCACAGGGCGCCGTTGCCCAGAACACCGAAGCCGCGGTCCTCCGCCCGGACTTCACTGCCTGCGGTGCTGCCGGGCAGGAGCATCCACATGGCGACGGCGCCGACGAGCGCCAGGGCGGACACGACCCAGAAAGCAGCCTCCCATCCTGCCGCGCGTCCCATGATGTTGCCGATGGGGACGCCGATCACGTTGGACACGGTGAAGCCGGTGAACACCACGGCGATGGCCGTGGCCCGACGGGAGGGTGCGACCAGGCTGCCGGCGATGGTGATCGCGATCCCGAGGAAGCTGCCGAGCATCGCCCCGGCGAGCGCCCGCGAGGCCGATACGACCAGCAGGGAGCCGGTGGCCGCGGTGAGGGCGTTGGCGGCCATGAACACCAGGGCAAGGCCGATCACCAGGGGCTTGCGAGGCAGACGCATCGTGGCGGCCGCGACAAGCGGTCCGCCGATCATCGCGCCGAGCGCGAAGCTGGTGGTGACCCAGCCGGCCCGGGACACGGACACTCCCAGGTCGTCGCTGACGAGCGGCAGCAGACCGTTGGGGACCAGTTCGGCCGTCCCCAGGGCGAAGGCGGTCAGAGCGAGGGCGATGATGGGCAAAGGCATGCCCTCGATCCTGGGAGAAGCCCTGGTCAGCTACCAGTTCCCTTCTTCTGCACGCCCCGGGAAGGGTGGCACTCATGGGGATATGGTTCGCCCGCACGCATCGCTCTAGGGTTGGTTCATGAACGATCCGGGTGATCTGGCCGTCTTCCTCCGGGCCAAGCGCGCCGTGCTGCCGCCGGAGGCCACTCCCTTGAACGGGTTCGGAGTCCGCCGCCGGGTTCCGGGCCTGCGACGGGAAGAGGTCGCCCAGCTGGCGGGCGTCAGCGTCACCTACTACACCCGGCTGGAACAGGGCCACAGCCGCCACGCCTCCGACGAGGTCCTGCTCGCGCTGGCCCGGGCCCTGCAACTCTCGGTCACGGAGACGGAACACCTGCTCGACCTCGCGCGGGCCAAACGCATCCCTGCCGCGGCAGACCACGGCCCGGAGACGGCCAGCCCGAACGCCCGGACACTGCTCTCCCTGGTCGCCACCCGGCCGGCCGTGATCCTGGGACGCCGCAACGACGTCCTGGCCTGGAACGACCTGGGACACGCCCTGATCGCCCCGCACCTGCCCGCCGACGCTCCCGACCACCCCAGCACCCAGCCGTCCCTGCCCCGCCTGCTCTTCCTCGACCCCCAGGCCCGTGCCCTCTACCGGGACTGGGGCAAGGAGGCGGCCGACTACGTCGCGTACCTACGGCTGATCAGCGGGAAGTACCCGGACGACGAAGTCCTGACCCGCATGATCGGCGAGCTGTGCGTGAGGGACGACGCCTTCGCCGCGCTGTGGGCGTCCGGACGCGTCGGCGAATGCGTCGCCGGAACGAAGCGCATGATCCACCCGGGCGCGGGCCACGTGACCGTCGACTTCCAGCTCTGGGCCCAGTCCGACCGGCCCGACCAGCGCCTGGAGATCTACGAACTCCGCAACGATCCCGACGACTCGCGCGTCCGCGCGCTCCTCACCGCGCCCGCCCTGCTGGCAGGAACCCGATGAGCCTGCCACAGCCGACGCCGGGCCGGCCACCGTTCTACCCAGGGCCGCCCGTGCGTGACCCGCGAAAAGGCATCGGAGTGCGCAAGTGCGGAGACCGGCTGGTGCTCGACTCAGCCTTCTACGTGCTGCGCTCGGGCTGCCGGTGGCGGATGCTCCCGCGCGACCTCATGCCCTGGGACGCGGTCCACCGTTGGTGCACCGAGTGGCGCCGGACGGCACCTGGGACCGCGCCCACGACGAGCTCCGCCGCCGGGTCCGGCTTCCTGGCAATCGGTCAGTGTTCCAGGTCGTAGACCACGGTGACGGGGGCGTGGTCGCTCCACCGTTCGGCGTGGGTGTCGGCGCGTTCGACGTAGGCCTCGACGGACTTGGCGGCGAGGGTGGGGGTGGCGACCTGGAGGTCGATGCGCCAGCGGAACGACGGCTTTTGTAAAAGGTCCACCCGTTCGAGTGCAGGTTGTTCGAGGGTGTCTGCTGGCCTTGGCGGTAGGGGAGGCCCATGGGCAGCATGACAGTTTTGGCGCCGGTTCGGGCGGTGGTTGGTTCGCGTGTCTCGGACACGCACGGGGACGAGGGCAAGGTCTCGCACCTGGTCCAGGCGGAGTCGGCGACGCGGCACGCGGTCTCGAAGGAGTGGGAGATCGTCGGGTCCTTCGAGGACCTGGACGTCTCTGCCCAGATCACGCCGTGGAAGCGTCCCGACCTGGGTCCGTGGCTCACCGAGCGGCAGGGCGAGTGGGACGCGCTGGTCTGGGCGAAGGTCGACCGGGCGTTCCGCTCGGCAAAGGACTGCGCGGACGTCGCCCACTGGGCGGAGGAGAACCACAAGGTTCTGGTCTTCACCGACGACGGGATCACCCTGGACTACCGGGAGGGCCGCGAGTCGTCGTTCGGGAACGAGCTGGCCAAGACATTCCTGATGCTGGCGTCGATCTTCGCGGAGATGGAGCTCAAGCGGATCAAGGCCCGCGTCTCGGCCGCTCACAAGCACCTGCGCAAGACCGACCGGTGGGCGGGCGGGCAGCCGCCGTACGGGTACCGGATCATCGACCGCCCGGGCGGCGGCCGCACACTCGAACCGGACCCGGTCACCTCCGAGGCCGTCCGTTACATGGGCAAGCTCCTGCTGGAGGGGCAGAGCCAGTGGATGATCGCCACCGCGCTGGAGGCCGCCGGCTTCGACACGCCGTCGACGCACGCGTTCAAGAACCAAGGCGAGTCGTACTCGAGCAAGCGCAAGACTGCTCCGTCGAACCATTGGAACCCGACCAGCGTGGGGAAGATCCTGCGCTCGCCGGCGACGATGGGCCTGAAACTGACCGGCCGCTCCGTGAAGGCGCGCAAGATCGCCCGCGACGCCAAGGGGCTGCCGATCCGGATGGCGAAGCCGCTGTTCACGGAGGAGGAGTGGGCCGCGGTCCAGGCGGTGATGGACGAGCGCTCGGTGACGAAGGAGCGCTTGAACGGTGCCTCGCCCTGGCTGGGCGTTGCGCTCTGCGACCGCTGCGGCGACCGGTTCTACCGGCAGGTGAACCTCGCCAAGAACGGTCGCATCTACGAGTACTACCGCTGCGCGAAGACGGCCGGCAAGCCCGCCTGCAAGGGCCAGTCCGTCAAGGGCGAGCGCGTCACCGCAGCGATCACCGCCCTGGTCGAGCGCCTGGCCGGGCTGGCGATGACGGTGCGCAGGTTCATCCCCGGCGAGGACCACACCGAACAGCTCAACCACGTCACCCAGGCCATGAATGACCTCCGGGAGGAGAAGCGCCGCAACCTGTTCGACTACCCCGGCGGCGACGACGAGTACTCCGAGGCCCTCGAAGTCCTCGTCGACGAACGCCGCCGCCTCGCCGCCCTCCCACAACGCCCCTCCGCCTGGGTCGAGGTCGAGACAGGCCAGACCTTCGCCGACGCCTGGGCTCAGGCCGACCAGGAACAGCGTCGCCAGCTCCTTCTCGGCCTCAAGGCCCGCCTCTACATGACACCGGCCATCGAGGGCTGGTACCTGCCCGCCGAACTTCAAGAGCGAGTACGACAGCTTGAGTGCGTGGATGGCTCGGCGTCCGTCGGGTGACCCGAATCGCCAGTGAGACCGGCCAGAGCCTTGCCGCCACCCGCAACCTCGCCCGGACGTGCTGCGACGTTTCTCGCGGCCAGCCAGACATGTTGATGTCTGAGTGAGAGCGGAATGTCCCAATAGCCCTCCGCACGGCGTACCAGCCGTCCATCATGTAGGCATGACGTCCAATGACTCCGACCCAGCGCACGCTCGACCAGAGATCACTGCGGTGACGCGGCAAGACATCTTCAAGTACCTGCGCGGGATGTCGAGCCCCTGGTGGGGAAAGCTGGACGAGGTCACGTTCCTGGAGGGCCTATACGACCTGGACCATCGTCAGCCTGAGAACAGCCAGCTTCCGACTGTCCGGGACGATATCCAGCAGCACCGATTCAACAACTACGACCTGCCCGACGACTGGATCTTCGAGGACCCCAGGTTGGAGCTTGCCCACGGGCCGGACGAGGTACTGCTCGCCTTTCTGGCACGGATGGTCCATCCCGAGGTGGCAGCCGATGTCGAGGAGGCGATGGCGTACGTCGATGAACTGAATCGGCTTCTGGCGCCGGACGGATGGGGCCTGCGCTCCTACGAGCTCGTCTCCGGCCGACCGCTGTACACCCCGGTCCGCGTCACCCCGACAGGCCCGTTGATCCCGCTGCCACTGGGCGACGAAGACACTGGCAAGCTCGACCTGGTCCTCGGTCAGACCTACAGCCTCTTGGACTGCGCCGGCGAGGAGAGCGTACGCGACCTGCTGCGCACCGCGGTCCTGACCCTGCGCCGCGACGGCGGGTTCTTCCATCCCATGCCCGGTGACAGCTGGACGGCGGACACGTACGAGGCGGTCTTGACGGTGGAGCGCGAGCTCCTGCACACCGTCACCGAAGAGACGAAGGGGTTGATCTGGCGGACGCTGGAGACCGTGCTCGGCCAGCTCGGTCGCACCGACGTCCAAGGCCTCGTGGTCGAGGGCGATCCCCGGCCGATGCCCAACATCGCGCCGGACTGGCGGACCCAGGCCGCTGCACCTGCCACCCCCATCGTTCGCGGCTTCCGTCTCCCCTTCACCACCACCGAGTTCGACGTCACCCGGGGGGACTTCGCCAGCCTGGAGATCCGCGGTTCCCAAGACGGCGATGGGCTCCAGCACCTCTACGACACCCGCGCACGCCGAATGATCACCGACTTCGTCCTCGACGATCGGCCCCAGGTAGCGACCCTGCTCAACGTCACCATCATCAAGAAGGGCGACAGCTACACGCCGAGGGTCAAACTCTGGAAGAAGGACAAGAAGAAGGCGGGGGACACCCCTATCTTCCTGATGGTGCCTGATACCGGCGCCACCCGGGCCGTCAAGGCGCTCGTCGACACCGGCGACGTTCACGAGAACTTCTGGAAGGTCATCAACTTCCTCCAGGGCTGCGCCGGCCTGAGCACCCCGGGTGACCTCCACCAGCTGGTGACCGGGGACGAAGCGCAGCTGGTGCAGCTGTTGACCGGTCAGGACCGGACGATGGTTCTCGGTGCGGTCAGGACCGCGATCGGCGGCGGACTCACGGAAGAGGACATCCGGCTGATCAGCAACCGCAAGGAACAGCTCCAGAGGTTCGAGCGGTTGCTTACCGATCCGGGCTACTTCCAGCGGGCGGAGAGCCTGGCCACGACACGCGGGCCGGAGGCGGTCTGGCAGGCCTTCTTCGAGGAGAACCAGTGGATCTTCGGTTACGGCCTCAACCTCATCGCCTGTGAGTCCATCGACGACGGCAAGCTGGAACGCATCACCACAGGCGCCAGTATTTTCGGCGGGGCCGGGAAGCGCATCGACGCCATCATGCGTTCCAAAGGCCTGATCAGCAGCATGCTCTTCTGCGAGATCAAGACCCACAAGACGGAGCTACTCGCCGGAACCCCGTACCGATCGGGCGTCTATCAGGCATCGAAGGAGCTGGGCGGGGGCGTGGCTCAGGTGCAGAAGACCGCCAACAAGGCCCAGCAGCTCATCTCCCGACAGTTCCTCGATCGCATCTACGAGGACGATGGCACCCCGATCGAAGTCGGGCTGTCCACCACCCGCCCCCGGCAGGTCGTGGTGATCGGGAGCCTGCAGGAGTTCATCCAGAACGGCGCCGTGAACCCGGAGAAGATCAGCTCCTTCGAGCTGTACCGGACGTCCATCCAGGACGTCGAGATCATCACGTTCGACGAGCTCTACCAGCGGGCGTGCTTCATCGTTGAGGACCGCTGAGCCTGGTTGGCGGAAGAGCATCGGACCTGGCTCCATCGCGTGAGCATTGCGACGGACAAGACCTTTACCCCCGGTGCCGGCGGGGCTGGTGACCTGGGCGGAGGTGAGGACCAAGCGTCCGCCGACCGCGTACCCGGACCCTCGTCGGCCCGGCCAGCAGTACCCGCTCCACCAACGCCCCCTACCGTCCAGCCTTACGCACCACCACGTGGCTGCGGCTGAACCATATGGCCGGCCGCAGGCTCGGTTCTCAGCCGTCGATGCGCCCGGTGCTGTCGCCTGGGCCCTCAGGGCCTGGCGCGGGGGAGTGGACCAGTAGGTCGCCACCGTCGGGACGCTTGGGAGTGAGGGTGAAGGCGATGCGGTGGGTGCGGGCGCGGGAGAGCCCGGCCTCGGTCTCCGCTCCCACCGCGAACAGCTTGAAACCGGCCTTGGCCTTCGCGTCGGCGCGCAGCTCGACCTCGAACTCTATCTCCACCGGGCCGACCGCGGACACCATCTGAGGGTCGCCACCGGTCCGCGCGGCGGCTTCGAGCCGTTCGTCGCGTACCGCCGCGACCGCGTCCGCCAGCGGAAGATCCATCAGACCGACCCACCCCTTCGAGCACACGACCGTGCGTGGCCTTGCCGATGCGGACACCGTAGGATCCGCGCGGGGGCTCTCGCAGGGGAAAGACGACTTCGACCGGACCGGCCCGCCCATCGGAATACAGGCGGGCCGGCCCAGTGGCGCCGTTAGGCGCAGGTGTCGAGCATCTCGGTGAGCGCGGCCTTCTCGGGCTCGGTGACGTTGAGGCCGTAGAGGTGCTTGATGTCGGTCCAGGCAGCGGTAGTAGGTGCACCAGCTCGATCGCAGCGGCGGCCGCCACTGATCGGGCGACTTGTCGGCCTTCGCGCGGTTCGAGGCCGCGGACACCGCGACCAGCTGGGAGTGTTCCAGGTCGTTGGCGAACTGCTTTCGCTTGTCCGTGGTCCAGGTGTCGGCGCCAACTGGCAGGGAGCGTCATTCCGAATGTGCCATGTTCCTGGTGCTGGAGGATCAGCGGTAGCCGTCCTACCCGCCTACGGATCGAGTCCTTCGAGCCAGGAGGCCACGTCCAACGACTCCTGCAGGGCTGGTCCGAAGTGGTCGAGGTTCGTTTCGGTGAGGGTGCGGTAGTAGCCGGTGGCTTCTTCGACGGTGGCCAGGCCCTCCGCCCGTCGGCCTGCCTCGCCCAGCTGGATGGAGAGGTTGTTGAGGGCGCTGGCGAGGTCGGGCAGGTAGGCGTCGCGGTCGGCCTCCGTGAGGACGCGGCGGATGGCGACGGCTTCTTCGATGGCGGCCAGACCTTCGATCCGCCGGCCTGCCTCGCCCAACCGGAGGGAGAGGTTGTTGAGGGCCATGGCGAGGTCGGGCAGGTAGGCGTCCGGGTTGGCCTCGGCGAGGGTGCGATAGTGACCGGCGGCTTCCTGGATGGCGGCCAGACCCTCCGACCGCCGGCCTGCCTCGCCCAGCTGGACGGAGAGGTTGTTGAGGGCCATGGCGAGGTCGGGCAGGTAGGCGTCGCGATTGGCCTCGGTGAGGGTGCGGTAGTGACCGGCGGCTTCTTCGATAGCGGCCAGGCCCTCCGACCGCCGGCCCGCCTCGTCGAGGTCGATGGAGAGGTTGTTGAGGGCGCTGGCGAGGTCGGGCAGGTAGGCGTCCGGGTTGGCCTCCGCGAGGACGCGGCGGATGGCGGTGGCTTCTTCGATGGCGGCCAGGCCCTCGGGCCGCCGGCCTGCCTCGCCCAGCTGGACGGAGAGGTTGTTGAGGGCGCTGGCGAGGTTGGGCAGGTAGGCATCGGGGTTGGCCTCGGTGAGGGTGCGGTAGTGACCGGTGGCTTCTTCGATGGCGGCCAGGCCCTCGGGCCGCCGGCCTGCCTCGCCCAACCGGATGGAGAGGTTGTTGAGGGCGCTGGCGAGGTTGGGCAGGTAGGCGTCGCGGTTGGCGGCGGCGAGGGTGCGGTAGTGGCCGGTGGCTTCCTGGATGGCGGCCAGGCCCTCGGCCCGCAGGCCCACCGCGCCGAGGTCGACGGAGAGGTTGTTGAGGGTCATGGCGAGGTTGGGCAGGTAGGCATCGGGGTTGGCGGCGGCGAGGGTGCGGTAGTGGCCGGTGGCTTCCTGGATGGCGGCCAGGCCCTCGGCCCGCAGGCCTGCCTCGCCCAACCGGATGGAGAGGTTGTTGAGGGCGCTGGCGAGCTTGGGCAGATAGACGTCCGCGTCCGCCTCAGCCAGAGGGCGGTAGCGGTCAGTGATGGCGTGGGTGAGCCGGGCCGCGGTAGTGGTGAGGCGGTGACTGCTGCGGGGGAAGAGACCGTAGAGTGCGTCGAGGGTGTCGAGCGGGGTGCCGAGGTCGGCGGTGAGGGTGTCGAGAGCGGCCCTGAGGGGCTGGGGGTGGTCGGTGCGGGTGGCGATGGTGACGATGTGTGGGACCAGAGCTCCGTGGTGGCGGACGCAGAGGTCGGTGAGACGGGTGTCGAAGCGGCCCTGGAACACCGGGTGGGCGGCGGCGCGGCTGTAGACGGTGAGGAGTTGCTCGGCCTGGGTGTCGTCGGCGCCGTCGAGGAGGCGGTCGGCGAGGCGGGGGTCGGCTTCGAGGACGCGGCCGGCATGGCGTTCGGCGAGGCGGTCGGGCTGCAGGGAGCCCCAGGGCGGTCCTCCCGGCGATGAGGTGGCGGGGTAGAGGGCGGCGAGCCAGGCGGTGACCTGGTTGCGGCGGTCGCGGGGCTGGTCGGCGAGGGCGGGAAGGCGCCGCCACAACACGTCGGCTTGTTCGCGGTCGGTGGCACCGGTGAGGTGGGCGGCGGCGAGCGCGGTCTCCAGGGTGTCCATGCTGAGGGCACGGGTGAGGCCACGGGCGGCGGCACTGCCCTGCCAGTAGCGGCTTTCGTGGCCGAGCAGCCGGTCCTCCACGTCCTGGACGTCGTCGTCTCCCGTGGGGTCCGACGGTTCGGTGTGGGCGGTGTCGAGGAGGTTGGCGAGGGCGGTCATGTGGAGGGTGAGCGCGTTGCCGTAGGCATCGTTCCGGTCCAGCCGGTGGGGTGGTTGCAGGGCGGTGGCGACCGCGGTCCAGTCGTGACCGGCCATGCCCGGGACGGCCGGAAGAGCAAGGGCGAGGGCGCGGGCGGCGTCGCTGTAATGGGCGGCGCGTAGTTCGGGCCTTTCCTCCAGCGGTTCGAGGCGGCGCGTGCGGGCGGTGGCGAGCAGCTCTTCGGCCGGCCGGCTTCCTGTACGGGCCTGGCGCCACCAGTCGCCGGCGGTGCGGGCGAGGAGGAGGAGCTTGAACGGACTGGTCTCGGGGTGTTCGGCGGCGGCGTCGACGAGGGCGCCGAGTTGTTGGGGGCGGGTCTCGGCGTAGTCGAGGACGACCAGCAGCGGCCTGGCCGCGCGCCGCAGTTCGCGCAGCTGGTCGGGGCGGGCGCCGGCCCGCGGCCACAGCACGGTCCAGCCCTGGGCGGTGAGCCGCCGGCCGAGATGGTGGGCGAGGCGGGTCTTGCCCTGCCCGCCCGGACCGTGCAGCAGCCACGCCCCGAACCCGTCCCGTCCGCACCACGCCTCCAGCTCGGCGAGCAGAGCCTCCCGGCCATGGAAGGGCACGGTCTGGCGTCCGGCCTCCAGCAGGGCGGCCGGTGTGACGGGGGTCCGCCGGGCGGCGGGGTCGCCGGTGGGGTCGGCGAGGTCCTGGAACTCCACCGCCTCCAGCCCGGCCGCCGGGCCGCCACCGTGTTCCGTGAGGGTGGTGCGGAAGGCGGGGTCGTGGTGGAGGACGTAGGAGGGGACGACGTTGAGCCGGCCGTGGGCGGAGTGGGCCCGGTCGGAGGCGACGACGCCGGTCAGGTAGCGGTCGCAGAACACCGCCGCCCCCGACAGGCCGCCCCACGGCGACGTCCCGTCCCCGGGCCACTCGCCGGCGGGGGTGCGCAGGTCCATGACGTACTGGTTGCCGACGAAGCCGCTGCCCGGGTTGATCTCCCCGCTCAGTTGGACCGCCTCGACGGCGCGGCCTGTGCGTTGGGCCTCGTCGGGGACGCCCCACGTCTCGCACGCGGTGCCGGGACGGGTGGTGTCCGGCCGCCCCCACCGAATCGGAGTGGTGGGCGGATGCCAGTGCGGGGAGTCGTCGACGAGCACGAGCGTGGCGTCGTCGCGCCCTCCCGGGGCCCCGGCCCACACGACCGTCCCGCCCGCGTCGCCGGTGCCGGCCGGATGGAACACCTTCACCCTGGTGCCGACGGGTCCGGTGACGTGCGCGGAGGTCAGGACCAGGCGCCCGCCGACCGCGTACCCCGACCCCCGCCCGCCCGGACCGTTCACCCCGGCCACCCGTACCCGCTCCACCCCAGCCCCCCTACCGTCCGTCCTTGCGTACCCTCACGTGGCCGCGGCCGGACCAGGGCGCCGGCCGCGATCCCGGCTTTCAGCCGTCGATGCGCCCGGTGCTGTCACCCGGGCCTTCCGGGCCCGGGGCGGCGGAGTGGACGAGCAGGTCGCCGCCGTCGGGGCGTTTGGGTGTGAGGGTGAAGGCGACGCGGTGGGTGCGGCCCCGGGAGAAGCCCGCCTCCGCCTCCGCCCCGACCGCGAACAGTTTGAAGCCGGCCGTGGCCTTGGCGTCGGCGCGCAGCTCGACCTCGAACTCCATCTCCACCGGCCCCACCGCGAACACCACCTGCGGATCGTCACCGGCCCGGGCGGCTGCCTCCAGCAGTTCGTCGCGTACCGCCGCGACCGCGTCCGCCAGCGGAACACCCATCAGACCCACCCCTTCAAGCACCTGACACTGTGCGGTCCTGCCGATGCGGACACCGTAGAGCCCGCGAGCAGGCCCGCGCAGGGGGAAAGACGACTTCGACCGGACCGGGCCCGCCCACCAGACCGCTGGGTGGGCCAGGCCGATCCGGGTGGTGGTTATGCGCAGGTGTCGAGCATCTCGTTCAGCGCGGCCTTCCCCGGCTTCGTGACGGACAGGCCGTAGAGGTGCTCGGTGTCGGTCCAGGCCCGGCTGTAGGTACACCAGTAGGAGGCGGCCGGTGGGCGCCAGGCGTCCGGGGTCTTGTCGCCCTTGCTGCGGTTGGAGGCGGCGGAGACGGCGATCAGCTGGGAGTGCTCAAGGTCGTTGGCGAAGGCGCGGCGGATCCAGGTGTCGGCCCCGACTTCCGAACGTGCCATATTCCTCTGCCGAAGCGTGCGGCGGTAGGTAGCCACCTCACCCGTCTACGGTGCGAGCCCTTCGATCCAGGCCGCCACATCCAGAGACCGTTGTAGCTCTGGGCCGAAGGCGTCCGGGTTGGCTTTGGCCAGGTTGCGGCGGATGGCAACGGCTTCTTCGACGGCGGTCAGAGCCTGGGTCCGCCGACCCACCTCACCGAGATTGACGGAGAGGTTGTTGAGGACGCCGGCGAGGTTGGGCAGGTAGGCGTCGGGGTTCGCCTGGACCAAGGCGCGGTAGTGGTCGGTGGCCTCTTCGACGGCGGTCAGAGCCTCCGGTAGTCGGCCCGCCTCGCCCAACCGGTTGGAGAGGTTGTTGAGGGCGCTGGCGAGGTCGGGCAGGTAGGCGTCGGGGTTCGCCTCGGCCAGGGCGCGGCGGATGGCAACGGCTTCTTCGACGGCGGTCAGAGCCTCCGGTAGTCGGCCCGCCTCGCCCAGCCGGGCGGAGAGGTTGTTGAGGGCGCTGGCGAGGTCGGGCAGGTAGGCGTCGGGGTTCGCCTCGGCCAGGGCGCGGTAGTGGTCGGTGGCCTCTTCAACGACGGTCAGCGCCTCCGGCCGTCGGCCTACCTCGGCGAAATTGACGGAGAGGTTGTTGAGGACGCCGGCGAGGTTGGGCAGGTAGGCGTCGGGGTTCGCCTCGGCCAGGGCGCGGCGGATGGCAACGGCTTCTTCGACGGCGGCTAGGCCCTCCTCCCACTGGCCCGCCTCGCCCAGCCGGGCGAAGAGGTTGTTGAGGGAAGTAGCGAGGTCAGGCAGGTAGGCGTCGGGGTTCGCCTCGGCCAGGGCGCGGCGGATGGCAACGGCTTCTTCGACGGCGGTCAGAGCCTCCGGCCGTCGGCCCACCTTGGCGAGATTGATGGAGAGGTTGTTGAGGGAAGTAGCGAGGTTGGGCAGGTAGGCGTCGGGGCTCGCTTCCGCGAGGGTTCGGTAGTGGTCGGTGGCTTGTTCGCTGGCGGTCAGGGCCTCGGTCCGTCGGCCCGCCTCGCCCAACCGGACGGAGAAGGTGTCAAGGGCCGCAGCGAGGTCAGGCAGGTAGGCGTCGCGGTTCGCCTCGGCCAGGGCGCGACAGATAGCGACGGCTTCTTCGATGGCGGTCAGGGCCTCCATCCATCGGCCCACCTTACCCAGGCGGTGGGAAAGGTTGTTGAGAATGCTGGCGAGGGCAGGGAGGCGGGCATCCGGGTTCGCGTCGGCGAGGGTGCGGTAGCGGTCGGCGAGGGTGCGGGTGAGGCGGACGGCGGTGGTAGTCAGGCGGTGGCTGGTGTGGGGGAGTTGGTCGTGGAGTGCGGTGAGGCTGTCGAGTGGGGTGGCGGGGTCGGTGGCGAGGGTGTCGAGGGCGGCGGTGAGAGGGGCCGGGTGGTCGGTTTGGGTGGCTGTGGTGATGATGTGTGCGCAGAGTCGGCGGTGGTGGCGGACGCAGAGGTCGGTGAGGCGGGTGTCGAGACGGCCCTGGAAGACGGGATGGGTGGCGGCGCGGCTGTAGACGGTGAGGAGTTGCTCGGTCTGGGTGTCGTCGGCGCCATCGAGGAGCTGGTCGGCGAGGTGGGGGGCGGCCAGGAGGGTACGGCCGGTGTGGCGTTCGGCGAGGCGGTCGGGCTGCAGAGCCCCCCAGGGCGCCGCTCCCGAGGCCGTGGTGGGGTAGAGGGTGGCGAGCCAGGCGGTGACCTGGTTGCGGCGGTCGCGGGGCTGGTCGGCGAGTGCGGGCAGGCGCCGCCACAGCAGGTCGGCGTGTTCGGGGTTGGTGGCGCCCGTGAGGTGGGCGGCGGCGAGCGCGGTCTGCAAGGTGTTCATGCTGAGGGCGGGTGTGAGGCCGCGTGCGGTGGCGCTGCTGTGCCAGTAGCGAGCTTCGTGGCCGAGCAGCCGGTCCTCAACATCCTGTACGTCCTCGTCCTCGGTTCGGTCCGCGGGTTCGGTATGTGCGGTGTCGAGGAGGTCGGCGAGGGCGGTCATGTGGAGGGTAAGCGCATTGCCGTAGGCACTGTGCCGGGCCAGCTGCCGGGGCGGTTGCAGGGTGGTGGCGGCTACGGTCCAGTCGTGCCCGGCCATGCCCGGGATGTTGGGGAGCGTCGTGGCGAGGGCGTGCGCGGCGGCGCGGTAGTGGTCGGCGCGCTGTTCGGGGTCGTCCTCCAATGGGGTGAGGCGGCGGGTGCGGGCGGTGATGAGGTGGTCCTCGGCCTGTCGGCTGGCGTCGCGGGCCTGTTGCCACCAGTCACCGGCGGTGCGGGCGAGCAACAAGAGTTTGAACGGGCTGGTGCCAGGGTGGTCGGCGGCCGCGTCGACGAGCGCGCCGAGTTGTCCGGGACGGGTCTCGGCGTAGTCGAGGACGACCAGCAGGGGCTTCGCCGCCCGCCGCACCTCCAGCAGCTGTTCAGGACGGGCACCGGCCCGCGGCCACAACACCGTCCAGCCCCGGCCGACGAGTTCGCGGCCGAGGTGGTGGGCGAGGCGGGTCTTGCCCTGCCCTCCTGGGCCGTGCAGCAGCCATGCCCCGAACCCGTCTAGCCGGCACCACGCCTCCAGTTCGGCGAGCAGAGCCTCGCGGCCGTGGAAGGGGACAATCTCCCGCCCTGCTTCCAGCAGCGCCGCCGGTGTCACTGCGGCGCGCCGGGTGGCGGGGTTGCCGGTGGGGTCGGCGATGTCCTGGAACTCCACCGCCTCCAACCCGCCCGACCGGCCGCCCCCGTGTTCCGTGAGGGCGGTGCGGAAGACGGGGTCGTGGTGGAGGACGTAGGCGGGGACGACGTTGAGGCGGCCGTGGAAGGAATGGGCGCGGTCGGAGGCGACGACGCCGGTCAGGTAGCGGTCGCAGAACACCGTCGCCCCCGACAGGCCGCCCCACGGCGACGTCCCGTCGCCCGGCCACCCCGCGCCGGAAGTCCGCAGATCCATGACGTACTGGTTGCCGACGAAGCCGCTGCCAGGGTTCATCTCGCCGTGCAGTTGCACGGCCTCAATGGCGCGGCCGGGGCGCTGGGCCTCGTCGGGGACACCCCAGGTCTCGCACACGGTGCCGGGGCGGGTGGTGTCCGGCCGCCCCCACTGGACGGGATCGGCGGGTGGTTGCCAGTGCGGCGAGTCGTCGACGAGGACGAGCGCCGCGTCGTCACGCCCGCCCGGCGTGCCAGCCCACACGACCCGGCCTTCCACGGTGCCGGTGCCAGCCGGTTGGAAGACCTTCACCCTCGTACCGACGGGTCCGGTGACGTGCGCGGAGGTCAGGACCAGGCGCCCGCCGACCGCGTACCCCGATCCGCGTCCGCCCGGACCGTTCACTCCGGCCAGCCGTACCCGCTCCACCCACGCCCCCTACCGTTCAATCCTGCGTACCGCCACGTGGCTGCGGCCGGACCAGGGAGCCGACTGCGGTCCGATTATCAGCCGTCGATACGCCCGGTGCTGTCGCCTGGGCCCTCCAGGCCCGGGTCGGCGGAATGGACCAGGAGGTCGCCGCCGTCGGGACGCTTGGGGGTGAGAGTGAAGGCGATGCGGTGGGTGCGGGCTCGGGAGGGGCCGGCCTCGGTCTCTGCCCCCACCGCGAACAGCTTGAACCCGGCCTTCGCCTTGGCGTCCGCGCGCAGTTCGACCTCGAACTCCATCTCCACCGGCCCCACCGCGAACACCACCTGCGGGTCGTCCCCCGCCCTCGCGGCTGCCTCCAACAGTTCGTCGCGCACCGCCGCCACCGCATCCGCCAGCGGAACATCCATCAGACCCACCTCTTCAAGCACCTGCCCTGTCTATTTGCCGGTGCGGACACCGTAGGGGCCCACCCAAGCGTCTACGCAGGGAAAATACGACGTCGACCGGACCGGCCCACCCAACAGAACGCGGAGCGGGCCAGCCTACCGGGTCAAGTGGCTAGGCGCAGGTGTCAAGCATCTCGTTCAGCGCCGTCTTCTCGACGGTGGTGATGGACAGGCCGTAGACGTGCTTGGTGTCGGTCCAGGCCCGGGAGTAGGTGCACCAGTAGGAGGCGGCCGGCGGGCGCCAGACGTCCGGCGACTTGTCGCCCTTGCTGCGGTTGGAGGCGGCGGACACCGCGATCAGCTGGGAGTGGGCGAGGTCGTTGGCGATGGCGCGGCGCTTGGCGGTGGTCCAGGTGTCGGCCCCGACTGGCGGGGAGCGTCGTTCCAAGCCTGCCACATTCCTCGTGCCGGAGGATCGGCGGTAGCCGCCTTACCGGCCTACGGATCGAGTCCTTCGAGCCAGGCGGCTACGTCCAGTGACTTTTGTAGTGCTGGTCCGAATAGGTCGGGGTTGGTGTCGGTGAGGGTGCGGTGGATGGCGATGGCTTCCTCGGCGGTGGTCAGGCCCTCCGTCCGCCGGCCCACCTCACCGAGGTCGACGGAGAGGTTGTTGAGGGCCAGGGCGAGGTCGGGCAGGTGGGCGTCCGGGTTTGCTTCGACCAGGGTGCGGTAGTGGTCGACGGCTTCCTCGATGGCGGCCAGGCCCTCCGCCCGCCGGCCCACATCACCCAGCCGGACGGAGAGGTTGTTGAGAGCTGCCGCGAGCTCAGGCAGGTAGGCGTCCGGATTCGCGTCAACCAAGGCGCGATAGTGGCTGGTGATGCTGTGGGTGAGGCGGGTGGCAGTGGTGGCGAGGCGGTGGCTGGTGTCCGGGAGTTGGTTGTGGAGTTCGTTGAGGGTGTCAAGCGAGGTGTCGGGGTGGGTGGCGAGGGTGTCGAGGGCGGTGGTGAGTGGGGTCGGGTGGTCGGTGCGGGTGGTGGTGATGATGTGGGCGGCCAGGGCCTGGTGATGGCGGAGGCAGAACGCGGTGAGGTTGGTGTCGAGGTGGCCGTGGAAGACGGGGTGGGCGGCGGCGCGGCTGTAGACGGTGAGGAGCTGGGCGCTTTGGGTGTCGTCGGCGCCGTCGAGGAGTTGGTCGGCGAGGCGGGGGACGGCCAGGAGGGTGCGTCCGATGTGGCGTTCGGCGAGGCGGTCGGGCTGGAGCGCTCCCCAGGGTGACCCGCCGGGACCGGCGCCCGCCGGAGGGTAGAGGGCGGCGAGCCATACGGTGACCTGGTCGCGGCGGTCGCGGGGCTGGTCGGCGAGGGCGGGCAGGCGCCGCCACAGAAGATCGGCGCCTTCGTCGTCGGTGGCGCCGGTGAGGTGGGCGGCGGCGAGCGCGGTCCTCAGGGTGTTCATGCCGAGGGCGGAGGTGAGGCCGTGGGTGGTGGCGGTGTCGCGCCAGTACCGGCTCTCGTGGCCGAGGAGTCGGTCCTCGACGTACTGGACGTCCTCATCGTCGCTGCTGCCCGCGGGTTCGGTGTGGGCGGTGTCGAGGAGGTCGGCGAGGGCGGTCATGTGGAGGGTGAGCGCGTTGCCGTAGGCGTAGTCGCCGAGTCGCCGGGGCGGTTGCAGGGTCGCGGCGGCCGCGCTCCAGTCGTGGCCAGCGGTGCCGGGGACGGTGGGAAGCGCAAGGGCGAGGGCGTGGGCGGCGGCCCGGTAGTGGCTGGCGCGCAGGTCGGGGTCGTCCTCCAGGGGGGTGAGGCGGCGCGTGCGGGCGGTGGCGAGGAGTTCTTCGGCCTGCCGGCTTCCTGTTCGGGCCTGCTGCCACCAGTCGCCGGCGGTGCGGGCCAGGAGGAGGAGCTTGAGCGGGCTGGTGCCGGGGTGTTCGGCGGCGGCGTCGACGAGGGCGCTGAGTTGTTCGGGGCGGGTCTCGGCGTAGTCGAGGACGACCAGCAGCGGCTTCGCCGCGCGACGCAGTTCGAGCAGCTGTTCCGGGCGGGCGCCGGCGCGCGGCCAGAGCACGGTCCAGCCCCGGGCGGTGAGCTCGTGGTCGAGGTGGTGGGCGAGGCGGGTCTTGCCCTGTCCGCCGGGGCCGTGCAGCAGCCACGCACCGAACCCGCCCCGGTCGCACCACGCCTTCAGCTCGGCGAGCAGAGCGTCGCGGCCGTGGAAGGGCACGGTCTGGCGTCCGGCCTCCAGCAGCGCCGCGGGTGTCTGTGGGGCACGTCGGACGGCGGCGTGGACGGTGGGGTCGGCGATGTCCTGGAACTCCACCGCCCGCCAGCCCGCCCGCCGGGCCGCCGGCATGATTCGCGAGAGCTGCCCGGAAGGCGGGGTCGTGGTGGAGGACGTAGGCGGGAACGACGTTGAGCCGGCCGTGGGCGGAGTGGGCCCGGTCGGAGGCGACGACACCGGTGAGGTAGCGGTCGCAGAACACCGCCGCCCCCGACAGGCCGCCCCACGGCGACGTGCCGTCGCCCGGCCACCCGGCAACAGGGGTGCGCAGGTCCATGACGTACTGGTTCCCGACGAAACCGCTGCCCGGGTTGATCTCCCCGCCCAGCTGGACCGCCTCGACCGGCAGGCCGTTGCGCTGGGCCTCGTCCGGAACTCCCCAGGTCTCGCACGGGGCGCCGGGCGCGGAGGTGGCCGGGCGCCCCCACCGGACGGGGTCGGTGGGCGGTTGCCAGTGCGGGGAGTCGTCGACGAGGACGAGCGCGGCGTCGTCGCGCCCACCGGCGGTGCCGGCCCACACGACCCGGCCCTCCGCGGTGCCGGTGCCGGCCGGGTGGAAGACCTTCACCCCGGTGCCGAGCGGTCCGGTGACGTGGGCGGAGGTGAGGACCAGTCTGCCGCCGACCGCATACCCCGATCCGCGCCCGCCCGGTCCGTTCACCCCGGCCAGCCGTACCCGCTCCACCCCAGCCCCCTTATCGCTCGGTTCCGCGTGCCGCCACGTGGTCGCAGCCGAACCAGATCGCCGGCCGCGGGTTCGGTTCTCAGTCGTCGATGCGCCCGGCGCGGCGGAGTGGACCAGCAGATCGCCGCCGTCGGGGCGCCTGGGGGTGAGGGTGAAGGAGACGCGGTGGGTGCGGGCGCGGGAGAGGCCGGCCTCGGTTTCCGCGCCGACCGCCCAGAGCTTGAAGCCGGCCTTGGCCTTGGTGTCGGCGCGCAGCTCGACCTCGAACTCCATCTCCACCGGCCCCACCGCGAACACCGCCTGAGGGTCGTCACCCGCCCGCGCGGCGGCTTCGAGTAGTTCGTCGCGTACCGCCGCGACCGCGTCCGCCAGCGGAACATCCATGAGACCCACCCACCCCTTTGAGTACCCGACCGCGTGGTCGTTCCGATGCGGACACCGTAGAGCCCGCGCGGAGGCCTGCGCAGGGGAAGGCCGACTTCGACCGGACCAACCCGCCCACCAGAACACAGGGCGGGCAGGCCGAGTGAAGTCGTTAGGCGCAAGTGTCGAGCATCTCGGTCAGCGCGGCCTTCTCCGGCGCGGTGACGGACAGGCCGTAGAGGTGCTTGATGTCGGTCCAGGCCCTGCTGTAGGTGCACCAGTACGATCGCAGAGGCGGCCGCCACTGGTCCGGCGACTTGTCGGCCTTCGCCCTGGTCGAGGCGGCGGACACCGCGCACGATCTACGTTAGCCTCGTGCCGGGCCCGGACGGGATGCTCATCCTCACGCTCTCCATCCACGCCGGCGGCGTCGAGTACTCTCCGGATTTCATCAGGCCCACCGAGACCCTCCGGCCGGATGCCGAGGACACCCACTGGTCGACGTGACCTTCCGTCGCCCCGCCGCCGGTGAGCGAACGACCCGGACCTCGTGACGTACTGCGCCTGTCCCGGCCGAGGTTGTCGGCTTCGGTCAGCGCGGCGCCTAGCGCAGGAGGTTCGCGCGGCTGGTGATCAGGTCGCTGCCGTGCAGCTGGTGGCGGAGGTCGAGGCCGCTGTCGAGCATGGCGAGGACGTCGAGGTGGCGGTCCGCCGGTACGGTCGCCACCCGGCGCTTGTCCCGGACGATGCGGATGGTCGGCCTGTCCTTGCTAGGGCGGGCGAGGGTGACCGGCCCGTCGGGCGTGCCCGGGACGAGCCGGGTCAGGGGGGTGGTGGCGGTGCCGCCGTCGATGATCCGGTTGATCAGGTCGGCGGGGGTGCGGACGTACTCCAGGAGGTCCTGGACCTCGTACTCACCGGCCCTGTAGAGCTCCGTCCAGCCGTCGATGTGGTGTTGGGCGGTCCACTGCCGCAGCGCGTCCGCTCGGTGCCCGAGGAGTGCGGCTTCGCGGCCCAGGAGATGGGCGATGCGCCGGGAGGTGACGCCGGCGGAGAGCAGAGTCAGGGCCTGCTCGGTGTCGACGCCGTGGCGGATGTGCCAGGCGGCGTGGGTGTTGAGCCGGGGCGCGGTGGGGGAGAGCGCGGGGCTGGTGTTGACGAGGTTGATCAGCGCGCCCACGGTCCAGCTCAGGGCGTGTCCGAAGGCGGTGCTGATGTTGCGCACCGCCTGGTCCAGCGCCCAGGCGGCGGGGACGCCGGGCTGCCAGGAGCGGGCGAGGTCGGGGACGGCGACACCGGAGACCCACTCGCGCAGCGCGGGCGCGATGGCGACGGTCATCGCCGTGCCCCTGGTCTCCTTGTCCTTGAAGGCCCAGTGCGGGGTGACTTCGGGGCAGTGTTCGAGGAGAAGGTCGAAGACCTGGTGCTCGGTGAGGAAGTCCAGGGTCCGCTGCAGCGGCCACTCCTGCGGCTCGGCGGGCATCCCGTCGGCGTTCTCGGTGGCCCACCGCTCGAGGTGCACGGCCAGGCGCTTGGCGAGCCAGTCCAGGTAGCGGGCGGATCCGAGGCTGGTGCCGGTGGCGGCCCACCGGCCGGCCGGGGCGGGATCGGTGTTCTCGAACTTCTCCGCGACCCGGTCCGCGAGGGCGTACCACCGGCCGGCGGCGCGAGCGTTGCCGGTCCGGGAGAGGCCGAACAGCCCCTCCAGGGCATCGAGGGGGTGGCCCTGCGGCTGGGCGGCGGTGGCGTGCAGGTGCAGTACGAGCCAGACGAAGGAGGCGAAGTCTGCGGCGGTGCTGTCCGCCAGGGCGAAGATGCCGTCGGCGTCGTCGCGCAGGGTCTGCTCGGCGGCGGCGAGCGAGGCGAGCGCCTCATCGGTCATCAGGGTGGAGGCGACGCGCAACTGTTCCGGGTCGGGGTCGAGGTGCTCGAACTCGGCGGGCCGGGGCTCGTAGGGGCGGGTCAGGAAGATCCAGCCCTCGCTCTCGCGGCCGGCGCGCCCGGCGCGGCCGATGGCGTTGAGGAGCTCGGCGGGCGACAGCGTGCGCTCGCCGTCGTAGGTGAGCGGGTCGCCGTCGACCTTGTGGTGGACGATGACGGTGCGCACGGGCAGGTTGACGCCGTCGGTGAGGGTGCTGGTGCTGGCGATCGCCAGGAGGTCGCCGCGGCGCAGCGCGCCTTCGACGGCGCGCAGGACGTCTTCGGGCAGGGCGCTGTGGTGGTAGGCGGCGCCGTGCCGGACGCAGCGCACCAGCGGGTGCTCCTCGCCGAGGGCTTCGGCGAGGTAGTCGGCCAGGGCGGCGGCTTCGGGGCGTTCGGGGAGGTGCTCGGCGATGGCGAGCGCGGCGTTGCGGGCATCACGGCGGGTGCCGACGACCATGAGGACGCTGCCGGCGTTGGTGAGTTCGGCGGCGCCGGCGGCGAAGACCTTGTAGGTGACGATCCCGTTCGGAAGGGCCTTGCGCCACTGGCGGGGGTTGCGGCCGCGGTAGCGCCGGGTTCCCACCTCGCCGGTGGTCACCCGGCTGATGTCGGAGGTGGCGGTCGGCCGGACGGCGAAGATGGCCTCGACCGGCACCGTGGCGGTCACCTGCGAGGGGGTTCGCGCGGTCGCCGGGCGATCGGTCAGTTCGGCCTGGTCCTTGATGAGGTTCGGGTAGATGAGCCCGTGCATCCGGCGCGGGCCGCGCCAGGTGTCGGTGAAGTAGACCTCCCGCTCGTCGCGGGTCGGGTCGAGCCAGGAGGCGATGTCGCCCTTGTTGCCGACCGCCGCGGAGAGCAAGATAAGCCGGATGTCGGCGCGGGCCTTCAGCAGCGCGAGCAGGCTCTCCAGCACGAAGCCGCGGTCGCCTTGGCCCAGGTGGTGGGCCTCGTCGACGACGACCAGACCGACATCCTCCAGCGCCCCTTCGGGGTTGTTGCGGATCATGTGCATGAGCCGCTCGGGGGTGACGATCTCCACGTCCCCGCCGTCCGGCTCGGCCGCCGAGGCCCACGTGCTCAGCGGGAACTCCGGCTGCTGCGCGGCCAGGCGCCGCCCCAGCACTCGCAGCCGGCCCCGCAGGGCCGAGCGCATCTCCCGCCCCAGGCTCCGCATCGGTGACACGTACACCACCCGACCGGGCCGCTGCGCCAGGTGCGAACAGATCACCAGCTGGGCCATCAGCGTCTTGCCCGCACTGGTGGGCACACTGATCAGGCTGCGCGACGTGGCCGGGTCGAGCGGGTTGCCCCGCTCCAACTGCAGGAGCTGGCGCTGCGGCGGCCACAGGGTCATCACCGGCGGCTCCGACATGGCGAAGCTGCGCGCCACCACCGCAGGAGTACCCGCAGGCAGCAGCCGGTACAGGCTGCTGCGCGCCATCTCGTCGCTCAACTGGAACAGGTGAGCGGCCACCCACCGCGCCAGACCGTCGCCGCGGCCCGCCGTCTCGGTCATCACGTCCACCAGCAGCCGCCGCGCGCTCGCCAGGTGCACTTCCTCGCCGGTCCCCAGGTACTGGTACAGGTGGAAGACCGCCTCCACGACGGCCTCCGCCGGTCCGTACATAGTCCGCGCCAGGGAGTCGCGGCGCATCACCGCACGTACCTCGCGAAGTTGCCGCCGCCACCTCCGCAGCGCCCGGTCCAGATCCGTCCTCTCGAAGCCGAGGAAGACGACACCGGCCTCGACCGCCAGCGTGCCGATGTGCAGGCGGAGTTCCCCGCTGGTGTCGATCAGGCGGCGCACCTGCCGGTAGACGGCGGTGGCGTTCGGATCCTGCTCGCAGCGCCGGTAGCCGGCCTGCGCGGCGAAGGCGATCTGGAGCCGCTCGGCCACCGGGCGGCGCCTGTCGCCGACGGCGAGGTCCATCAGGTGCGCGCTGGCGGCGAACGCCCGACGCACGCGCTCCGCGTCGTAGCCGGGCGTGTCCGGGTCGAGGGCGGCGAGGCCGTGCAGGTACCACGCGGTGGCGAGGGTCTCATCCTCGATCTCGCGCTCGCCGCGGAACGCCGCGATCTCCAGCTCGGTCATCGCCCTGAGCAGGTCCTGCGCGCTGGGCAGCACGCCGCCCGGCCGGTACTCGCCGAGTGCCGAGGCGAGCACCTCCGGATCTAGAGTGCGCTCCATATGTACCTCCTCACGTCCTTCGCGAAGTTCTCGAGATCGTCGATCGCCACCATCAGGCCCTGCAGCGCACCCTCGTGGGTATGGGTGGTGAAGTGGGTGTGTGAGAGGTCGAAGGCGGTGGGCGGGGTGTCCGTGGCGTTGAGCGCGATGCTCACACCGCCGTTGCCCGACTCCTTCCGATCCACCCACTGACGCGGCATCGAGCCGACGAAGATCCGCAGGTCGGGGGCGAGCGCCCGCCCGCCCCACGAGAACTGGCCCATGTAGCGGGAGCCCTCGTTGTTGATCTGCTGCCACGCCTTGCGGATCGTGTCGGCCGGCGTGGCGGACTTTCCGGTGAACTTCTTCATCTCCCACAGCCGGAAGACGAACCCCAGCTCACTGCCGGGCACCCGGTGGATCACCAGCCCGTCCGGCCCTCCGTCGTTCACCGCCGACTTCGGCGGATCCAGCACCACCACGCTGCGCCCCGGCTCAGGCGGCAGGTCGCGGGTCAGGAGGTACCACAGCCACTCGCCCACGTACCCGGTCACGCCGGTGGTGTCGTTGGCCTCGAACACCGGGGACGCGTGCAGCAGGACGTGCTCGTAATCGCGGCCCACTGGCTTGGTGCCGGCCAGGACGTTCTCGCGCCAGAGCCGGTAGCCGAGGTCGTCCAGGTCGGTGCGGGCCTTCATGATCTCGTCCGCGATGACCCAAGCCGCCGCCGCACGGTCCTCGGGCTCCTGCCCGATGGTCACCACCAGCTCCCAGCGGCACACCTGCTCCTGGCCGCGGGGCTCGCGCCGGGTGAGGTCGACCAGGCGGTTGCCGGCGGCAAGGGCGCGCTCCATCGCCCGCTGCGCAGGTACCGTCACCCGCCCCACCTCCCGTTCCACCTACATCGAGCCCCACCGCAGGGCACACGCCGTCAGCCTACCGATGCGGGGAACCGCGCCCGACGTCCAAGCGGATCGAGCCGCTGATCCGGCTGCTGCCCGCCGACGGCTACCAGCGACCGGGCGCCCGGCAGTGGCCTGTCGGTCTGCTGTTGCCGCACCTGCCCCCCTGCGACGGGTCAGCCGGCCGCCCAGGCGCTCCAGGTTTCCGCCGTGGTGAAGACGTCCGCCGGGATTCCGGCGCGTTCCCAGGCCCCGGGGTAGACCTCGGCGTAGCGGCGACCGTAGACCGCAGCGAGGGCAGGCGGGTAGAGCAGCCACAGCGCCGGGACCGCGTGGAGCTCCAGCGTGCCGGACGGCTCGCCGGGGTGGGTGAGGTCGCCGTGCAGGAGGCCCTTGTTGTGCAGGCCGACCCAGATCCGGGCGACCTGCTCCGAAGCACCACACCCGGCACCGTCGCCGCACACCGCGGTCGGCGTCAGCCGCCGGGGGAGAGCGGTGGCCTCGACCCAGGCGTACAGCCCCGGCAGGTCCAGGACGCGCCACAGGTGCAGGCGGTGGGTGCCGTCCATGTGCGAGGTGTGCAGCGGACCGGCGGGCCCGTCCAGGCGCCGGAGCTGGACAGGCGCGGAGTCGATCATGGCCTCCCGCAGCAGCGCGGGGACGTCGCCGCAGGCCAGCCACTCGCGGATCGCGTTCGGGATCCAGACCGAGCCGGCCCGCTCCCCGTCCCGGGCGATCGTCCCCCACGCCACCGGGTCGGCGGTGCGCACCACCGACGCCGGGTTGACCCAGGTATAGCTGCCCGCCAGCACGTGCGCCTCCTCCAGGCCGTCCGGGTCGGGCAGCAGATCGGGCAGTTGCGCTGCCTCCGTGTTCAGCGCGGTGCATCTCGCGGCGAAGAACGCGGGGACCTGCGCCGGGGCGAGGTGCTCGCGCAGGCCCTGGAGGGCGGCGGCGACCTGGTCGGCGTGGCCGCCCCGGTCGTAGTCGTCGTCGGCGAGGTCGCCGTGCTCGGTGTCCCAGGGCGAGGGCGCCGAATCCCGCTCCGCGAAGCTCAAGGCGAGCTGCGCCGGCAGCAGGGAGGGGCGCCCGGCGGGGTAGTGGGCCTCGGGCGCGGAAGGCAGGCAGCTCCACCGGACGAGTTCCGCTTCGAGGGCGGCGGGCAGCACGGCCGTGGCCCGGACGCGGACGCCCTGCTCGGAGAGGGCCTCGAAGGCTCGGTTCGGGCCGGTGGTGACGCTCCAGCGGGTGGCTGCGGGGAAGTGCTCGCGGGCCAGAGCCAGGCGCTGCGCGAAGGCGGACTCGGCGGCCAGGATCTCGCCCCGGGTACGGGCCGCGAGGAGTTCGGCGACGGTGGGCGCGCGGCCGGTGGGGAGGGCGTCACGGTCCACCGGCATGCCCGTCGCGATCTCGCACAGGACGGCGATGGCGGCGTCGAGGTCCGCGGTCACCCGGCGGGCACCGGCCGCCAGTTGACCGGTGTCAGCCTGCTCGCTGTCCAGCGCCGTCAGCCACCGGGCGACGTAGTCCTCCAGAGCCCGCAGGTTGCGCAGAGCCCGCAGCCGGCCGACGGCATCCAACGCCGGGACGCGCAGTTCCTCCCGCCCGCCGGCGATCGCGGTGCCGACCGTGTGCAGCAGCCGCTCGAAGTCCCCGGTCTGCGCCAGCCAGTCCTCGACCACCGCCCCGCTGCGGGCCAGTCTCCACCGTCGCCAGTGCGCGATCCGCGCGGTTCCGGCGGCCGTTCGGCAGTCGGCGGGGGGTGCGGCGGCGCACCGGGGGCACGGCCAGTTCCTGGTGCTCATGGGCGAGATCGTAAGGGGCGCGGGCGGTGCGCTGTACGCCGCTCGCACGGATCCGAGCCGCGCCGGCGCCGTCAACGTCCGGCTTTCACCGCCGGGCGGCGCCGGGCTCCAGACACGGTGCTCAGGAGTGCTCGGCCACCAGGTCCGCGACCCATCCTGTGACCCTCACGCCACCGACGGCTTCCTCCCACCGCACCTCCCGGCCTGGGTGGGCAGCGCACTCCAGCCGGGCCAGGAAGCCCCCGTCGGGGAGTTGCTCAAGTACGGCCAAGGGTTCGGCGGTGCATTGGTCGTGCCGCGCGGTGGCGCGGAGCCGGGCGGCGGCCAGCGCGGACAGGTGCCGGGGCGGAAGGGTGCCAGCGGTGCGGCAGCTGGTGCACTCCAGCAGGTGTCGTACCGCCGGGCCGTGGTTCCAGAAGTTCCGCCAGAGGCCCTTCTGCGCACGTTCGTCCTGGTTGCAGCTCCCGCAGGCCGGCCCGCGGACGAAGTCGTGGCCGGGCTCATGACAGTGGTCCCAGGCGGCAGCCCGCCGCAGCCCGCACACCGCGCAGAGGTAGCCGTCGGCGCGTGTCGCCCGCCGCCGCTCGCTGGTGTAGCGCACGCCCCGCATCGAACCGCCGTACAGGGGGTGCTCGCCGCCCGCGCAGGCTGGGCACTGGGTGATCCAGCCGTCCGCGCCGGAGGACCGCCAGTCGCGGTTCTGCTGAGCCCGGGCCGCCGCCGTCCGCGAGGAGCGGTCCTCCACTGCGCCGCATCCCGCGCACCGCTGCGCCCGCGCCAGCAGCGCCACGTGCTCGGCACGCCACCGGTCAAGGACGTCCGCCCACCGCTCGGGAATACTCCACCGGCCGGCCCGGCGGCGCACCACGTCCATCACCACCACCCCCGCGACCACGAGCGGGTCACGGCCGTCGGGCTCCCGCGCGGCCCCGAGCAGCCGGCTGAGCTCCTTGACCGCCAGACGCTGCTCCGCTGGGCCGAGTCCGGCGTCGAGGAGGTCGGCTGCGGACGGGCGGCGGCGGGCCCGCGCGGCGCGGTCGACGAGTTCGCCCTGGACGGCCAGGCGCCAGTCGTCGTCGAACCGGGAGTCGCGGTTCAGCTGCGTCCAGGGCAGTCCCAACGGGACGAGTCGGCCTGGTTTCGCCGCCACCGCAGCGAGCTGCTGCAGCGCCCCATCGAGCAGGGCTTGGTCGACGTGCCACACCCCGCTGCGCTTCACGCCAGGCAGGGCTGCGGCGCCCAGGTACAGGTGGCCGGTGTCGCGGACGAAGGCCGAGTGGAGGCCGGCGGCGGCAAAGCGCAGCGGGGGCGCGGTGAGGACGGACGCAGCAATCGCCTGGGCGGCGGCGAGGGGTATCAGCACGCTGGCAGGGTGCCAGTAGGTACTGACACACCCCGTGGGGTGGCCAGAACCAACGGACGCCCTGCGGCGACGGTCGTCAGACAGACTCGCTCGGCCGCAGCCGGTCGGGCTGCCGATGAACCTGGCCCCATCGATCCGTCGGTCAGTCCCCGGCCGAGCCGGCCGACGGGACGCAGACCCGTCCGGCCGGCCGGCTGCCGGCCGAGCGCGCTACCGGCGCCAGCTACAGCTACGGGACAGGTGCGTAGGCGCGCCTGGGTGGTCCACATCGCCGCGTACTCCCCGTCAGTGGCCAGGAGCTCCTGGTGGGTTCCCTCTTCGCGGACGCGGACGCGGACGCGGACGCGGCCGTGGTCGAGGACGATGATGCGATCCGCGTGCTGGGTGGAGCCGAGCCGGTGCGTGATCAGGATGACGGTCCGACCGGCGGCGAGTTCGCGGACGCGGTCGTAAGCGGCCTGCTCGGCCCGCGGATCCATCGTTACCTATAGCTGTTAAGTATCTGTCCACGTCGGACGGCACGGCTGCCCGCAGGCATGTTAGGCACGTTCCCGGCCAGCAAACAGAAAATTGGTTGAGCCTCGGGTGGGCATGTGGCAGGCTCACCCGCCGTGACCGAGGTCATCAAGTCGCAGGACGACGAGGTGGACATCGATGTATCTCTTGCGGTCACACGCGCATTTGAGGGAGAAACGTGCCAGGTGAGCGGCTTGACGCGGAGTGGGTCCGATCCTGGTGGAAGCAGGCCGATGCGGCGCTGACGAAGCTGATGCAGTCGTTCTTCCCGACGCACAACTTCCCGCCCGGCCACAACGCAGTGGTGCTCGCAAGCGACGTCAGCCACCAGGCGACGAGCGCACTTGTGGACCTGACGCCGATCCCCTCCGACCTGACCACGCTCTACTGGGTGATCAGCGAGGCTTCCCTGCCTGATGTCGATAGCGGGTACTTCATCCACTCACCCGCGATGGTGGCGGGACACTTTCGCGAGTACGGCCCTGTGCCGATCGACGGCGAATAGATCGCACTGGTATTCGCCAGCGACGGCGGGGGCCGTCTGTTCGCGATCGGCGACAGCGGACAAGTCTGGAAGTCCACCACGGCTTCCTGGTCGGGCGACTTCGAGGTCGCCGCGACCGGCCAGCAGGAGTTCCTCGAACAGCTTGGCAGACGGATCGCCAACCAGCTCTGAGAGGTCGTTTTCGTCTTTTTAGCCCGCGTATGAGCTGATTCTCGGAGTGCGTGGGCGTGGTGCGGAAGCAGCTGTAGACACGGTTGGGGTCTGT
>NZ_JBHVER010000036.1:0-49085 GCF_042802195.1 Kitasatospora sp. NPDC057500
GGCCGGCCCCGTCGTCCTCGGGCCCGGCGGGTTCAGCGCAACTGCTCCGGCAGCGGCTCGGCGTGCAGCACCTCCAGGCCGGAGACCGCACGGGTCAGCGCCACGTACAGCCGCCGCAGGCCGGTCCGTTCGTCCGGCTCGCCGGCGACCACCGCGGCCGGCTCGTCCAGCACCACGTAGTCGTACTCCAGACCCTTGGCCAGCGACGCCGGGACGAGCGTCAGCCGGGCCTCGGCGCTGGTCTCGGTGCCGGGCGCGAGATGCGCGAGACCGGCCTGCGCCAGCGCCTCGGCCAGCAGCGGGACGCGCGCGTCGGCCGCGATCAGACCGGTCGACCCCTCCCGCTCCAGCGCCCGCCGGCAGGCCTCGACCACGGCCTCCGTCCGCTCCTCCCCGTCGACCTGACGGATCGTCAGCGAGCCCGGGGCCGCGCGCACCGAGCTCGCCGGGTTCAGGCCGGGGGCGATCGACGGCAGCAGCCGGGAGGCGTACGCGATGACCTCCTCCGGTACCCGGAAGCCCTTGGTCAGCTCCTCGATGTGGGCGGCCGGCTTGCCCAGGTGGTGCAGGGCCTCCGGCCAACTCGCCGTCGCCCAGGGGGTGGTGCCCTGGGCGAGGTCGCCCAGCACGGTCGCCGAGCCGGTGGTGCAGCGGCGGCCGACCGCGCGGTACTGCATCGGCGAGAGGTCCTGCGCCTCGTCCAGCACCACGTGCCCCAGCGAGGCGGTGCGCCGCACCAGGTCCGTCGCCTCGTCGACGAGGACGGCGTCGGCGGCGGTCCAGCGGGCGGTCTTCACCGAGCGGCCCCGCTTGGGCCAGAGCACCGCCGACTGCTCCTCGGCGCTCAGCACGCCCTCCGCGCAGTCCGCCAGGAACTCCGGCTCGGAGAGCAGCCGCAGCACCAGCTTGGCCGGGTCGACGGCCGGCCAGCACTGCCTGACCACCGCCTTCACCGCGGCGTTGCGGGCCACCGCGTCCTGCACCCGGTCGTCCGGGGCCTCGCCGGCCTGCTCCATCTTCAGCAGCACGGCGTGCGCGATCCGCTGCGGCAGCGCCTCCGCCGCCGCGCCGTAGCGGATCTCGCGGTCCTTCAACTCCTCGATGATCCCGACCAGTTCGTGGACCGGAACGCGCCAGCGGCGGGAGCCGCGGACCACCACGCACGGCTCCGTGGGCAGCGCGATGCCGGAGCGGACCGCCCGGCGCAGCACCTCCGCCATCCGGGCGTCGCCCTTCAGCCGGGCCGCCTCGGGGGAGTCCTCGCCGCGCACCTCGACGTGCCCGACCAGCTGCTGCACGGTGGCCTGCGCGACGTCCAGCTCGCCCAGTGCGGGCAGCACCTGCTCGATGTAGGAGAGGAAGGCGTTGTTCGGGCCGATCACCAGGGTGCCGGTGCGGGCCAGCCGCTCGCGGTGCGCGTACAGCAGGTACGCCACGCGGTGCAGGCCGACGGCGGTCTTCCCGGTGCCGGGGGCGCCCTGCACGCACAGGGTGCCGGAGATGTCGGCGCGGACGATCTCGTCCTGCTCCGGCTGGATGGTCGCCACGATGTCGCGCATCGGGCCGACGCGGGGCTTCTCGATCTCGGCGGCCAGCAGCGCCGAGGAGGTCTCGTCCTCGGCCGGGTCGGAGAGGTGCTCGTCCTCGTACGCGGTGAGCTCGCCGCCGGTGTAGCCGAAGCGGCGGCGGCGCTCGACGTCCAGCGGCTCGGTGCGGCTGGCCCGGTAGAACGGCTGGGAGACCGGCGCGCGCCAGTCGATCACCATCGGGTCGCCGTCCGCGTCGTGGACGTGGCGGCGGCCGATGTAGAAGCTCTCCCCGCCGGAGCCCTCGCTCAGTTCCCCGCTGACCGCGTGCAGGTAGTCGAGCCGGCCGAAGAACAGCGGGGTGTGCGAGAGGTCGGCCAGGGCGGCGATCCTGGCCTCGATCTGGTTCTGCAGCACGAGGGCGGTGACCCAGGTGCCGGTCACGTCGCGGATGTCCAGGGACTCGACGTCCTCGCGCATCGCGCGCAGCGCGGCCCTGGACGCGGCCAGGTGGTCGCGTTCGCGCTGCAGGGGGTCGGTGGTGGGGGTGGCGGGCACAGCGAACCTTTCCGGCTGCCCCGGACGCGGGCGCAGCGGATCGTAGGAGCTCACGGTGGATACCGGCCGGTTGCCGAACGGCCGGCACCTCCCCCGGCTGCCTGCGCGACTTCAGCAGGTACCACGGTTCGGGAGGGGCAGACGGACGATCCTAGCCGCGTCGGCCCCTCCGATCCACCCCCACCTCTCCCGTTACAGCACGTCGTCCGCGTCGATGATGCGGTAGGCGTAGCCCTGCTCGGCGAGGAAGCGCTGGCGGTGGGCGGCGAAGTCCTGGTCGACGGTGTCCCGGGCGACCACCGAGTAGAAGTGGGCGGCGTGGCCGTCCGCCTTGGGACGCAGCACCCGGCCGAGGCGCTGGGCCTCCTCCTGGCGGGAGCCGAAGGTGCCGGAGACCTGGATGGCGACGGTCGCCTCCGGCAGGTCGATGGAGAAGTTGGCGACCTTGGAGACCACCAGGACGCCGATCTCCTTGTTGCGGAATGCGTCGAACAGCTTCTCGCGCTGGGCGTTGCTGGTCTCGCCCTTGATCACCGGGGCGTCCAGGGCCTCGCCGAGCTCGTCCAGCTGGTCGATGTACTGGCCGATGATCAGCGTCTGGTCCTTCTCGTGCTTCCTGACCAGGGCCTCCACCACCCGGCGCTTGGTCGCGGTGGTCGCGCAGAAGCGGTAGCGCTCCTCGGGCTCCGCGGTCGCGTAGGCGAGCCGCTCGGAGTCGGTGAGGGTGACCCGGACCTCGCAGCAGTCGGCGGGCGCGATGTAGCCCTGCGCCTCGATCTCCTTCCACGGCGCGTCGAAGCGCTTGGGGCCGATCAGGCTGAACACGTCGCCCTCGCGGCCGTCCTCGCGCACCAGGGTGGCGGTCAGGCCGAGCCGGCGGCGGGCCTGGAGGTCCGCGGTGAACTTGAAGACCGGGGCGGGCAGCAGGTGGACCTCGTCGTAGACGACCAGGCCCCAGTTGCGGGCGTCGAACAGCTCCAGGTGGGCGTAGACGCCCTTCCGCTTGGTGGTCATCACCTGGTAGGTGGCGATGGTGACCGGGCGGATCTCCTTCCTGGTGCCGCTGTACTCGCCGATCTCGTCCTCGGTGAGCGAGGTCCGCTTGACCAGCTCGTGCTTCCACTGGCGGGCCGAGACGGTGTTGGTGACCAGGATCAGCGTGGTCGACTTGGCGTGCGCCATCGCCGCCGCGCCGACCAGCGTCTTTCCGGCGCCGCAGGGCAGCACCACGACGCCGGAGCCGCCGTGCCAGAAGCCCTCCACCGCCTGCGCCTGGTAGGGGCGCAGGCTCCAGCCGTCCTCCTCCAGGTCGATCGGGTGCGCCTCGCCGTCCACGTAGCCGGCGAAGTCCTCGGCGGGCCAGCCGAGTTTCAGCAGCACCTGCTTGATCTGGCCGCGCTCGGACGGGTGCACCACCACGGTGTCCGGGTCGATCCTGGCGCCGACCAGCGGGACGATCTTCCTGGACCGCAGCACCTCCTCCAGCACCGGCCGGTCGGTGCTGGTGAGCACCAGCCCGTGGGTCGGGTGCTTGAGCAGCTTCAGCCGCCCGTACCGGGCCATCGTGTCGGCCACGTCGACCAGCAGTGCGTGCGGCACCGGGTAGCGCGAGTACGTCACCAGGGCGTCCACGACCTGCTCGGCGTCGTGGCCCGCCGCCCGCGCGTTCCACAGCCCGAGCGGCGTCACCCGGTACGTGTGCACGTGCTCGGGCGCCCGCTCCAGCTCCGCGAACGGCGCGATGGCCCGGCGGCAGTCGGCGGCCTTGGGGTGGTCGATCTCCAGGAGAAGAGTTTTGTCGCTCTGGACGATGAGCGGTCCGTCGTTCACGCGGGGGTGCCCTCCACTGGCTGACAGGTCTGTCGGGTCTGCGGGTCCCTCGGGACGCCGACCCTCCAGTGTCGCGCATCCGGCCGGGTGGGCGGGACCGCCCGGGGCGGGACGGCTACTTCCACTCGTGGAAGGTGCCGGTGGACTTGCCGTCGGGGGTGACCTCGTACTCGAAGAGGCCGACGACGTGGTTGAGGCGGTCGAGCCGGGGTGAGGTGGTGGTGAAGAAGAGCGAGCCGCGCCAGCTGGTGCCGCCGCCCTCGGTGAAGCGGCCGATGCCGATGCCGCGCCAGACGACGCTCTGGCCGTCGGCCGTCATGTCGACGCCCTGGCCCTCGCCGTGCAGGGTGCCGTCGGCGCGCAGTTCGGACTCGTAGGTGCCGAAGCCGGTGACGGCGGTGCCGTAGTAACTGCCGCTGCCCTCGAACGAGACCTCGACGACGACGTGGCCGTCCCCGGCGTCGAGGACGCGGCGGCCGGTGTCCTGGCCCTGGGTCTCGCCGATGAGATCGCCGAGCATGATGACTCCTTTCGTCACCCCCCGCACTCCGGACTACGCCGGTGGGGGCGGTCCGTCAACTGCCGGTACGGGCCGTACGGAAGGGGTGGCGGGGGGTGACCGGCGGCGGGGTGGCTCGTTGGGCAGGGCATGAACAAGTCGAAGCGTGTCCTCACCGCCATCGCCCTCGCCGGGACGGCCTTCGCCGCCACCGCGTCCTCGGCCGGTTCCGCGCACGCCGTCGCGGGCATCGGGGAGGGTCCGGGCGGCCTGCTGGCGGCGCCCGGGTTCCTGGTCATGGACCTGGCCGGGGCGAGTTCGGCGATGCCGGTCGGGCAGGGGGACCTCGCCGCGATGGCGGAGAAGGCGATGAAGGAGAAGCAGGAGCAGCAGGCGGCCCAGCAGCAGGCGCACTGAGGTCCGTCACTCGTCCAGTTCGGCGACGCCGGTGATCCGGTGCAGCGCGAAGGTGCGCAGCTCGCCGTCGTGGTGGTCGAAGGCGGTGACGTAGCCGCCTTCGACCTTGACCGGGTCGATGATCCGCTGGCTGGCGAGGCCCTCCGCGTTGAGGTAGCCGATCCACATCCGCTCGCCGAGCAGGACCGCCGTCTGCAGCGCGGCGAGGGTCTCGGCCGCGGCCGTGCGCGGGAGTTGACGCCCGGTCGCGACGGTGGGCTCGCGGCGGGCGGCGGTGGCGGCCCGGTCGCCGGCCCGGATCGCCTTGACGGCGGCGGCGAGCAGGGTGTCGTCGGGCGTGGGCGGGCCGTCCGGGACGGGCACCGGGGCCGCCCGGGGCGGGGTGCGGTGGCTGTCCGGGCGGGTGATCAGCACGTCGCCCTCGGCGGACTCGGCGGCAGGCGCGTAGCCCATGGCGCGCAGGCTCGCGAGCAGCACGTCGGGCGCGGCCTGGGCGGCCAGCACGGTGGGCGCGAGCAGCCGCAGCCGCAGGTCGGCGGAGCGGCGGTCGGCCAGGATCTCGTTCAGCAGGGACGGATCGTCGCAGCGCAGGTACGAGGAGGCGGCGCCGACCCGCAGCAGGCCGTGCCGGCGGGCGACGTCGTCGATCAGGTAGGCGAGCGGCTGCGGGACGGGCGTGCGGGAGTGCTGCGCCAGGAAGGCCCGCAGGTCGGCGGCGGTGCGTCCGGCGTCCAGGGCGCGGCGCACCGAGCCGGGGGTGAAGCGGTAGACGGTCGCGCCGCCCTTGGACTCGATGTCGGCGCAGAGCGCGATGGCCTGGGCGAGCGGGGTGAGCAGCGGGCCCGGGGCGATCGCCGTGAGGTCCGGCTGCAGGATGACGTGGTCGAGCGGCTGCGGCAGCAGCGGGGCCAGCACGGCGGCCGGGTCGTGCTCGGCGGTCAGCAGGGCGCGGGCCGGGGCGGCGAGCGCGCCGCGGCCGGTGACGCCGAGGAGTTCGGCCTCGGCGAGGGTCCAGCCGACCAGCTGGTCGCGCAGGTCGCCGCCGCCGTCCGGGGCGGCCGGGCCGCCGCGCAGCGGGCGCTGCCAGCGCAGGGTGGGCAGCAGCTCCCCGGCGGTGGCCGGGGTGCCGGGCGGGAGCTCGGCGAGCAGGGCGAGCGCGGCGCGGCGAACGGACGGGGCGAGGGTGCGGTCCAGCTCGGGTCCGAGCGCGGCGCGCGGCTTGCCCTTGCCGTCGGCGGTGCCGGCCAGCGCCGGGACCCGGGTGGCGGCGAGCCAGGCGCCGGCGAGCACGGTCCAGCGCTCGGCGGTGTCCAGCCGCAGCCACTCGTCGTACCCCGGGGTCGGCGCCCAGTGCTCGTCGACCTCCCCGTCCGGGGCCAGCAGGCCCGCGGTGTAGGCGAGTTCGAGCCAGAAGGCGGCGATCGGCTCGGTGCTCTCCAGCGCCTGGGCGGTGCGCTTGAGGTCGCGCACGCCGAGGCCGCCGGCGCGCAGGGTGGGCGGCGGGGTGAGGCCCCAGAGGTCGAGGAGCTCCTCGACGGTCCGCACGGCGGTGTGCGCCTGTCCGGCGGCCGCGCCGTCCACGGCCTCGGGTTCGCGCGGCGCGGCGGCGGGCACCGGCTCGGGCGGGAGCGGCTCGACGGTGCGGTGCGAGCGGCCGCCGCGCAGGTGCAGGGCGAGCTCGCGGGGCAGCACCACGCTGCCCGGGCTGCTGGGCAGCAGCAGGCCGCGGGCCAGCAGCCACTCGACCGGGCTCTGCGCGTCCTCGGCGGTGACCGGGCGGGTGGCGTCCGGGACGGTGCCGGTGGGCGGCCCCCAGACCAGCCGGTCGAGCAGCCGCAGTGCGGGCTCGGGGGCGGTGGCGAGCAGTTCCTCGCAGCGGGCGCGGTCGGCGAGCAGCGCGGTGAACGCGGCGACCGCGGTGACCGGGTCGGGCGTCGCGGGCTGTCCGGCCGAGGCGAGCAGCTGCTGGAGGCGGGCCGGGGACATGCCGGTGCTGGCCTCGGCGAAGGTCGGGCCCAGGCCGGTGCGGCCGGGGTTGCCGGCGGTCGGGGCGAGCGCCTCGCGGGCGGCGATGACCAGCCGCAGGCCGTTGTCCGGGCCCCAGAGCAGCGCGCGGTCGCGCAGGACGGCCAGCGCGCGGGGGAGCGCGTCGGCGACGGCGGACCGGTCGGCGGCGCTCAGCGGGGTGGCGCCCGGGTGCGGCCTGACCTTGGCCGGCCCCGCCAGCAGGGTGCGGACGGCGGCGGGCGGGGTGCCGTCGGGGAGGGCGGCGAGGGCCTCGGCGACCTGCAGGGTGAACCGGTCCAGCCGCTCCAGCGCGCGCAGTGCCGAGGCGCGGGAGGAGAGCCGGGCGGTGAGCTGGGTGAGGTCGCCGGGCACGGGGTTGAGCAGGTCGGGGCGGGACCGGAGCAGGGCGGCGAGGTCGTCGTCGGGCCGGGCGCGGAGCTCCTCGGCGAGGGTGCGGGGGCCGGCGGCGGACTTGGCCTGGCGTTGGGGGCCCTGCTGTGTGGTCATTCGACCTAGGTTAGTCGGGTGGCGGCGGGGCGGGAGGGTGCCGACGTCGGCGGGACGCGGGTGCGGTGCGGCTCGCCCGGGGGGCGCTCGGGCTCGCGTGGTGGGGCGGCGGGTGGGTACCGTCACGATCGGCGGGGATGACGCCGCGTCCGGACGCGTGGCGGGTCCGGTTCGGTACGGGCAAGGCGGGGTGTGCGATGTCGGACGGCGAGTGGTGGCGCAAGCAGGGGCCGTGGAGCGAGCCGCCGGGTGCCGCCCCCGGGGGCGGTGGTGGTGAAGGGGACAGCGTGTATGCGGCGGAGCCGGCGCCCGCCGCGCCGCCGCGCCCCCCGGTGCCGCCGCGTCCTGCGGGTCCGCCGGCCGCGCCCGAGTCGCCCGCCGCGCCCGGCGCGTTCCTGCCGCCGCCCGCCCGGCCGCCGAAGTCCGCGCCGTCCGGGTCGTCCGCGCCGTCCGGGTCGTTCGGGCGGGACGGGGACTCGCCGTGGGTCGCGAAGCCGGTGGCGGACGCCCCCGTCGACCCCGAGGCCCTGCCGCCCGCGTACCGCGCCGTGAACACCGGCGACTGGGACTACGTGAGCATCGACTTCGGGGACGGCCCGGTCGCGTCCAACCGGCCGATCCCCGGGCAGCGGACCGCCCCCGAGGACGGGGACGGACCGGCCGCGGCGGGCGAGGACGCCGCCGCGCAGGGCGAAGCGGCCGCTGCCGAGCCGCCCGCCGCCCCGAAGGAGCAGAGCCGGGCGAAGAAGAAGGCCAAGGGACGCAAGGGCAGGGCCGCCGAGGCCGGGGCCGCCCCCGCCGACGGCGCGCCCGCCGCCCCCGACGCCGCCGGCAAGCCCGAACCCGCCAAGGCCGGGTCCGCCGCCCGCCGCCCCTCGCCGCTGCTGCTGCTCGCCGCCGCCGTGCTGATCGGCGGCGCGGTCACCGGCCAGCTGATCGCCATGCTGATCGGCTGGGCGCTCGGCTACCTCTCCCGCCACCTGTCCGACCTCACCCGCAAGGTGGCCGTGTTCGGCATCCCGCTGATGACGATCAGCGGCAGCTCGCTCTGGGTCTGGGGCCGCGCCCAGGGCCGTTGGGGCACCGCCCTGAACCCGGGTGAGCAGGTCAACCAGGTGGCGTGGGAGTCCGCGCCGGGCGTGCTGCGGGTGGCGGCCGTGCTGTCGGCCGTCTTCCTGCTCCTGATGTCGCTGCGCCGGCGCGGTGGCGCAGCACCTGACGCGGGCCGGTAACTCCCGTTCGGTGAAAGGGAGGAGGGAAAGGCGTCGCCTCCCGTTCATGCTCCGCCACGCGCGGATCTGATGGAATGTCGGTCCTGGTGTCCGACGTTCCGCAGCCGCAGGAGGTCTCCCGTGCCGCAGTCCCCGACGTCCTCGCCGACCGGTCGGCCGAGGCCCCGGTCCGGCGCGCTCAGCCGCCGCGGACTACTGGTCGGCGCGGCCGTCGCGGTGGGCGCCCGGGCGCTCGACATCCGTACGGCGCACGCGGAACCGGTCCGCCGCGACCCGTTCCTCCTCGGCGTGGCCAGCGGCGACCCGCTGCCCGAGGCCGTGGTCCTGTGGACCAGGCTGGTCGCCGACCCCTTCGACGCGGCCTCCATGGGCACCCGCACCGTGCCCGTCTCCTGGGAGGTCGCCGAGGACCCGGGCTTCCGCCGGGTCGTCCGGCGCGGTACCGCCGCCTCCGAGGCCGAGCGCGCGCACAGCGTCCACGTCGACGTGCGCGGGCTCCGGCCCGGCCGCGACTACTGGTACCGCTTCCGGGCCGGCCGCCACCTCAGCACGGCCGCCCGCACCCGCACCGCCCCGGCGGCCGGCGCCCACCCCGGACGCCTCCGCCTCGGCGTGGTCAACTGCCAGGACTGGCAGCACGGTTACTGGCCCGCGTACACCGCCCTGGCGGCCGAGGACCTCGACGCCGTCGTGCACCTCGGCGACTACATCTACGAGACCGACCCCGACAGCGCCCTCCCGGACCGCCTGCACACCACCCCGCGGACCCCGGGCCTCAACCAGCTGGTCACCCTCGCCGACTACCGGGCCCGGCACGCCCAGTACAAGACCGACCCGGCCCTCCAGGCCGCGCACGCCGCCTTCCCCTGGATCGTCACCTGGGACGACCACGAGGTCGAGAACAACCACGCCGGCCTGGTCGACGAGGTCGACGACACCGGCGCCGCCCACCAGGACACCGCCGCCATGGCCCGCGAGCGCGCCGCCGCCTACCAGGCGTACTACGAGCACATGCCGCTGCGGAACCCGTACCGCAACGGCTCGCCGGACTACCGGCTGTACCGCCGCTTCGACTTCGGCGACCTGCTGCGCCTCAACGTGCTCGACACCCGCCAGTACCGAACCGACCAGCCCGGCGGCCACAGCCAGGACTTCGGGCCGGTCGCGGACGGCCTGGGGAACACCGGCGGTACCCTGACCGGCGCCGAGCAGGAGGAGTGGCTGCGCCGCGGCCTGGCCGGCTCCCGGGCCCGCTGGAACGTCGTCGCCCAACAGGTGATGATGAGCCAGATCCGCTTCCCCGACTTCCTGGACCCGGCCCACCCGCTGCCGCCGCTCGCCAACCTCGACCAGTGGGACGGCTACGACCCCGCCCGCGCCCGGCTGCTGCGCTTCCTGCGGGACGCCGCGGTGGCCAACCCGGTGGTGCTCGCCGGGGACATCCACTCCTCCTGGTTCAGCGACCTGCGGATCGACCGCGACGACCTCGCCGCCGCCCCGGTCGCGGTCGAGTTCACGGCCACCAGTGTCAGTTCGGACTTCCCGGCCGCCTTCGACGGGCCGCTCAAGGCGCTCAACCCCGCGCTCAACCCGCATGTGCGCTACTTCGAGGGCCTGCGCCGCGGCTACCTGCGCCTGGACGTGGACCGGGAGCGGTGGCTGACCGACGCCCGGACCGTCGACAGCGTCGCCGTGCGCGAGTCGCCGGTGCGGACCTCCGCGTCCTGGGCCGTGGTGGCCGGTGAGCCGGGCCTGGTCCCCGCCTGACCGTCCGTCCGCCTGACCGGGCACCCGCCTGACCGTTCACCCGTCCGATCGTCCGCCCGTCCGGCAGAATCGGCGGCGTGCTGAGAATCGGTTCGGTGGTGCTCGGGGTGGCGGACGTCCGCCGCGCGGCGGCGTTCTGGGGCGAGGCCCTCGGGTACGTCCCCCGTGACGGCGTGGTCGAGGAGGGCTGGGTGGTGCTCGTCCCCGCGGACGGGGCGCCCGGTGTGCAGGTGGCGCTCGGCCGGAGCGTCACTCCGCCGCAGCGGCACCCGCGCGTCCACCTGGACCTCTACGCGACGGACGCGGCGGACCAGGCGGCCGAGGTGGAGCGGCTGGTCGGCCTCGGCGCACGGCGGACCGACTGGGACCTCTACCCGGAGGACCCGGACTTCGTCGTCGTCGAGGACCCGGACGGCAACCGCTTCTGCGTGATCGACGCCAGCCGGTCCTAGCGGCGTCCTGGCGCCCACCTGGCGCTGTCCTAACGGCCCTTCCGGTGGTGGTGGCGCCGGTGCGAGGTGCCGTCCTGCTCCTTGCGGTCGTCGTGCTGGGCGGCGCGGATCTCCATGCCGGTGCGCAGGGTCCGGCTCAGCGCGCCCGCCGCCGCCGCCAGGAACACGAAGTTGTAGGCGATCTGCAGGAGCACCACCAGCCGCGGGCCCTGGCCGGCCGGGGTGATGTCGCCGTAGCCGATGGTCGCCATGGTGACGACGGTGAAGTAGAGCGCGTCCAGGCGGGTCACCAGCCCCTCGAACTCGCCCGGACGGTCGGCCAGAACGTAGTAGGTGGCGGCGAAGACGGTCAGCGAGAGGCAGATCAGAAAGGCCAGCCAGGCCCCGGGGTGACGGCCCGTGCCCCGGATGCTGTCGACGATCCGGGCCAGCAGCAGTCCGGTCAGCACGGTCAGCACGACGCCGAAGAGCACCCAGCTCAGCACCGGCCGGTCACTGCCGAGGGTGCGCAGCGGCACGGTGAAGTAGCCGGCCATCAGCAGGGTGAACGAGCCGAGCAGCAGGCTCCAGGCCCGAGGGTCGGGGGAGTTCCGGGGCCGGTCCGTCGGCGAGGGCTGCTGGTTCGGGGGCATCCCGGCCAGCGTGCCCCGGTCACGCCGGCACCCGCTTCCCGGGTTGCTCCGTCCGGGCGGCGGCCGGGCACGACGAAGCCCCCGCCACGGGGCGGGGGCTTCGGCAGGGTTCCTGCCGCCGGGTCTCAGGCGGTGGTGGTGGACCGCGGCTGCTCGGTGGCCTTGGTCACATGGGTCGGGGTCACGGCCTGGCGGGGCTGCTCGGCAGCCGGCTGCGCCGGGGCGGCGGTGCTCTGGGCGGTGCCGGCGGCCTGGGCGGCGTCGGCGTTGGCGGGGGTGTCGTCCTCGCGCATCGCCTTCGTCTCGGCCTTCAGGATCCGCATCGACTTGCCGAGGCCGCGGGCCATCTCCGGCAGCTTCTTCGACCCGAACAGCAGGATCACGACAGCCAGCACCACGAGCACGTGCCAGGGCTCAAGACCGTTACGCAGCATCCCTGGCCACCGGTCCCTTCTTGTCTAGAGTCATACGTCACAGTTGGGCAAAGCGCCCGCCTTGGCCAGTATGCCTGCCCGTGGCGGCGAACGTATACACCGGCCGGGAAACGCTGGTCAAAAACCAGATGTTGCGGGAGCAGACGGCCCGCGGTGCCGCCGGGCCCGTCCGGGGTGACCGCATCGGCCGAGGTCAGACGGGGCGCGGACGGTTCCCTCCGGCGGTCCGACCCCGGTGCAGGCCGGGCTGCCCGGGGGACACGCGGCCGGGGACCACGCCTCCCGTGACCGTATTGCGCCCGGGTTTTGGCCGGTTCCGGACGCCGGTCGGCGGGCGCGGTCAGTCCCGGTGGGCGAGCAGGTAGCCGCGGCGGGTCTGCGCCTCCTGCGGGTACGGGCCGCGCTCCAGCCTGGTCGTCACGGTGAACCCGGCCGAGGCCAGCACGCCGGCGACGGCCTCCGCCTCCAGGAAGTGGAAGTCCACGTCCACCCGGTGGCCCCACCACTCGTCCAGCCGCCGCACCTCGGTGCCGAGGTGGAACGCCACCAGCAGCGCCCCGCCCGGCCGCAGCACCCGGCGCATCTCCTCGAAGGCGGGCCGCAGCTCCTCCGGCTCCAGGTGGATCACCGAGTAGAGCGCCACCGCGGCGGCGAACTCGCCGTCCCCGGCCGGCAGCCCCAGCAGGTCCCCGACCCGGAACTCCGCCCCGGGGTGGTCCCGGCGGGCGGCGGCCACCATCGCCGGCGAGAGGTCCACCCCGACCGCCCCGACCCCCTGCCCGACCAGCCACCCCGCCACATGCCCCGGCCCGCACCCCAGATCCGCCACCGTCCCCCCGCCGGCCCCCTCGACCACCACCCCCAACAACGCCCGGTCCATCACCTTGAACGCCAGCTCACCCCCCACCCGCTCCCGGTACTCCTCCGCCACCGCGTCATAACTCCCCCGCACCCGCCCGTGGTGATCCTCGTTTGTCATTCCGGCAGCTTCGCAGCCTGCTTCCCTGCACGAGCGGGGATGGTCCCGAGTAAGAGGGGCATGCACATTGCTCCCTGCGAACGCGGGGATACCGCTGAGCGCCCGAGGCCATGCCCTGGGCGCTCAGCCGCGTTTGGCACCCGACCAGTTGCCTTCCCACCCTCTTACTCGTTGGTTCATCGGCTGCTCCAGTGGGCGGCCGGCGATCGGCGAGTGTTGAGGAGGCGGCATGCCGAAACTGGTCCCGGTATTCGATCTGCAGATGGTCGTCAGGATGGAGGGGCTGATGCCGCACGCCGAGGTGGCCGTCGAGCCGCTGAGCGAGGTGCGCTGCCACCTGGCCAGGGTCATCGACCGTGCTCAATCCGGTACCCCCACGATCATCACCCGCCGTGGGCGACAGGAGGGGGTTCTGATCGCGCTCTCCGAGTACCGGCGGCTGAAGCGCATCGAGGAGGCGCTCGGCGGGCGGACCGATCGGTAGGCAGCCGGGTGGGCGGCATTGGAGGCCTCGGTGCGGTCGAGCGAGTGTGTGGCGAGGCAGGTGTGCATAGCGGGGGCAACTGCCGGGAGCGGCGTCGGCGTTGATCCCGAGCGGAGCGGGAACGCGGCGGCCCCCGCCCGGGTGGGCGGGGGCCGGGATGACGCGCGTGCGGGGATCGGCGGTGGGCGGTCAGGTGGTGACCGGCTCGGGGGTGGGGGCGGGTGCGGCGGGGAGGTGGCGCATGAGGCGGTAGGCGAGGAGGGAGGCGCCGAGCGCGAGGACGAGGCCGACGACGGCGGCGACGTGCAGGCCGTCGGTGAAGGCGGTGCGGGCGGTGGCGAGGAGGTCGGCGCCGAGCCGGCCGGGCACCTGGGCGGCGACGGTGACCGCGCCGCCGAGGGTGTCCTGCGCGGTGCGGGCGGCCTCGCCGTCCAGGCCGGCCGGGAGGGCGCCGTCCAGGCGGGAGCGGTAGACCGCGGCGCCGGCCGCGCCGAGCAGCGCGATGCCGAGGGAGCTGCCGAGTTCGACGGCGGTCTCGGAGGTGGCGGAGGCGACGCCAGCCCGTTCGGCGGGGGCGGCGGAGACGACCATCTCGGCGGTGAGGGTCATGGTGCCGACGGTGCCGGCGGCCAGCACGCCCGCCGCGGTGAGGATCAGCGCCAGCGGCGAGTCCGGGCCGACCCGGGTCATCATCGCGAAGCCGGCCGCGCCGATCAGGAAGCCCCCGGCCATCATCACCGCCGGACGGACCTTCCCGGCGAGCGCCGAGCCCAGACCGACGGCGGCGCCGACGCCCACGCTGGGGACGAGCGACCAGAGCGAGGCCGTGAGCGGGCTCATGCCCTTGACCAGCTGAAGGTACTGCGAGGTGAAGAGGGTGAAGCCCATCATCGCGAACATCGCCACGGTGTTGACGCTGATCGCCCCGCTGAAGGCGCGGATCCGGAACAGGCCGAGGTCGAGCAGCGGGGCGGCGGCGGTGCGCTGGCGCCAGTAGAACGCGCCGCCGAGGAGCAGCCCGGCCGGGACGGCGAGCGCGGCGAGCGGGTCCCAGCCGTCCACCGCGAGCGTCTTGACGCCGTAGACCAGCGGCAGGACGGCGGCCAGTGAGAGGGCGGCGCCGAGCAGGTCGAAGCCGCCCTGCCGGGGGGAGCGGTACTCGGGGAGCAGCACCGGGGCGGTGAGCAGGACCAGGGCCATCACCGGGACGGCGAGCAGGAAGGCCGACCCCCACCAGAAGTGGTCGAGCAGCAGACCGCCGGCGACGGGTCCGAGAGTGGCGCCGGCGGTCAGGATGCCGCCCCAGGCGCCGAGTGCGACCTGGCGCTGCTTGGGGTCGTGGAACATGTTGCGGATCAGCGCGAGGGTCGAGGGCATCACGGTCGCCCCGGCGACGCCCAGCAGGCCGCGGGCGGCGATCAGCTGGCCGGCGCCGTCCGAGTAGGCGGCGAGCACCGAGGCCCCGGCGAACCCGGCGGCGCCGATCATCAGTAGCCGGCGGCGCCCGATCCGGTCGCCCAGCGCGCCCATGGTGATCAGCAGCCCGGCCAGCAGGAACGAGTACATGTCCATGATCCACAGCTGTTCGGTGCCGCTCGGCGCCAGCGTGGTGGAGATGTAGGGGACGGCGAAGAAGAGCACGCCCATGTCCATGGTCAGGACGAGGGTCGGGAGCAGTAGGACGGTGAGGCCGACCCATTCGCGACGGCCTGCGCGGCCGGTGGTTGCGGTCATGGGGAAGACGGTACGGATGTGTCAGACGCTTGTCTAGTACGTTTGTGCAAGACGCCTGTGCGAGACATCCGTCTGGGACGCACGTAGCATGCGGGCATGGGAAATCGCGAGGACCTCATGGCCGGCGCCAAGCAGTGCCTGATCGAGAAGGGCTACGGGCGCACCACCGCCCGGGACATCGCCACCGCCTCCGGCGTCAGCCTGGCGGCGATCGGCTACCACTTCGGTTCCAAGGAGGCGTTGCTCAACGCGGCGCTGATCGAGGCGACGGGGGAGTGGGGCCTGATGCTCGGGGCCGTGGTGGCGCGGGCCAACGAGGCGTCCGAGGACCCGGAGGAGCGGTTCGTCGCGGTCTGGGACGGTGTGCGGGAGAGCATCGCCGAGCACCGCGGCCTGTGGGCCTCGCAGTTCGAGGCGATGGTGCAGGTGGAGCGGACGCCGGAGCTGCGCGAGGCGATGGCCGGGATCCAGAAGGAGGGGCGGCTCGGGCTGGCGGCCCTGTTCCAGGGGCGCCCGGAGGTGCCGGACACCGAGGAGGAGCTGGCCCGTGGCACCTTCTACCAGGCGCTGCTGGTGGGCCTGGCCGGGCAGTGGCTGGCCGCTCCCGGACTGGCGCCCGGCGGGCGGGAGCTGCTGCGCGGGCTGGAGCTGGTCGGCGGCTCGGTGCTGAAGCCGAAGCCCGCGCCCGACCGGCACGGCTTCGGGACCGGTTCCGTCGACCCGGAGTGGCACGGCCCGGCGGCCTGAACCGCGCCCGCGCTTGCCGTGCTCGCCGCGCTCAGACGGTGACGGCCGTCAGCAGCACCACCGAGTCGACGTGCGCCAGCAGGCCGTGCCGCTCCTGCGGGACGGCCTGCAGCTGCCCCGCCGCGAGCTCCTCGTGCCGCCCGGCGATGGTGAGCGACACCCGCCCGCGCAGCACCTGGACGCTGGCGGCGGCCGGGGCGTTGTGCTCGTCGAGCGAGGTGCCGGCGGTCAGCGCGATCACCGTCTGCCGCAGCACCCCGTCGTGCAGCACCAGGTGGGCGCTGCGGCCGTGCGGGCTCTCGGCGGCCAGGGCCGCGTGCTCCGCGACGAGCTGTTCGAGATCGACCATCGCGCGTCCTCCTGCCGTCCGGGTGCCGTCCTGCTGCGCGGGCGCTCCTGCGGCCCAGCGTCCCGGACGCGCCCCGCGCGCGCACGCCGAAGCGTCGCCGGAACGCCCCCGGAACGTCGCCGGGGCGTGCCCGGCCGGGGCCGCGAGCGGGCGCGCTCGGCGTGCGGCGGCGGCCGACTGCCTCCATCGTGGAGGCATGGCGACCAACGAGCGTTTTCTCAGCGGGTTCCAGGTCAACCGCTCGCTGCTGGCCGGCGGCGCGGTGCTCACCGGCATCGGCGCGCTGTTCGGGACGGCGGGCGCGGTGATGGTGTGCGCGGCGCTGGCCACGGCCGGCCGCAACTGGGTGCGGCGGCTGGAGACCCCGCCGACCGCCGTGGCCCAGCGGGCCCTGCACGAGGCCAAGGTGGCGTCCGCGGCCGGCTGGGACGCGTGGCGAGCCGAGCACCACTCGCCCAACTGATCCCGGCGCCCCGCCCGTTCACCCCGCCCGCGCTCACCCGCCCGACTCCGCCGGACGGGTGAACGGCGGCGCGTCCTACAGTCCGAGCGACTTGGCGACGATGCTGCGCATGACCTCGCTGGTGCCGCCGTAGATCCGGAACACCCGGTTGTCGGTGTAGAGCCGGGCGATCGGGTACTCCAGGATGTAGCCGTAACCACCGTGCAGCTGGAGGCACTTGTCGATCACGACGGACGCCGACTCGGTGCAGAACAGCTTCGCCGCCGCCGCGTCGGCCACCGTCAGCGCGCCGTCCTGGTAGAGCTCCAGCGCGCGGTCGACCATCGACTGCTGCGCCATCACCTGGGCCTCGCAGTCGGCCAGCGTGAACTTGGTGTTCTGGAACTCGGCGACCGCCTTGCCGAACACCTTGCGGTCCTTGACGTACTGCACCGCGAACCGCACCGCCGCCGCGGCGGCCGCGTACGCGCCGACCGCGATCGCCAGCCGCTCCTGCACCAGGTTGTGGGTCAGGTAGCCGAAAGCCTTCCCCTCCTCCCCGAGCAGGTTCTCCACCGGAACCTTGACGTCCGAGAACGCCAGCTCGGCGGTGTCCGAGGTGCGCAGCCCGATCTTCTGCAGCTTGCGGCCGACGCCGTAGCCGGGGGAGGCGGTGTCCACGCAGAGGATGGAGAGCCCGGCCCGGCGGTTCTCCGGGTCGTGCGGCGAGGTGCGGCAGACCACCAGGACGAGGTCGGCGAGGACGCCGCCGGTGATGAAGGTCTTGGCGCCGTTGAGGACGTAGTGGGTGCCGTCCTCGGAGAGCCGCGCGGTGGTGGAGATGCCGGCGAGGTCGGAGCCGGCGCCCGGCTCGGTCATCGCGATCGCGGTCATCAGGTCGCCGGAGACGAAGCCGGGCAGCCAGCGCCGCTTCTGCTCCTCGGTCGCGTACTCCAGCAGGTAGGGCAGCACCAGGCCGGTGTGCACCCCGGAGGAGCCGAAGCTGACGCCTGCCCGTGCCGTCTCCTCGGCGACCACCGCCTGGTACTTGAAGCCGCTCTCGCCCGCGCCGCCGTACTCCTCGGGCACCTCGATGCCGAAGACGCCGAGCGCGCCGAGTTGGCGGTAGAAGTCCCGCGGCGGGTGGCCCTCGGCCTCCCAGCTCTCGTAGACGGGGACGACCTCGTTGGCGATGAAGTCCCGGATGGTCTCCCGGAAGGCCTCGTGGTCCTCGGTGAACACGGTGCGGCGCACGCGGCGCCTCCCTTCGACGGTGCCTGACGTTCGGTGGAGCCGGCGCGGCGGTCCCCGGACGGCCCGCCGGTCGCCGGACAAGTTAATCGCGGGTAGCTTCGACTGTCCAGGGTGGGGAGGGCGGTGTCCGGGCTGCTGCGAACGGCCTGGTGGCGGGCTTCGCGGGGCCTCAAGTGAACACCGGCCGGCCTGCCGGGCAGCTGTCGGAGGGGCTGTCGGAACGGCCTTCGGAAGCGCCGTCGGAACGGCCGTCGGAGCGGCTGCCGGGACACGGGGAGGGGCGGACGGCACGGTGGCGCGGCGGCCGACCGCGGGGGCACGGCGGGCGCGGATCCTGGCGGTGGCCGCCGAGCGCTTCCACCCCGACGGCTACCACCGGGTCCCGAAGGCGGAGGTCGCCGCCGGCGTCGGCATCGCCGCCCCGCGCTCCACCGGCGCTTCCGGAGCAGGTCCGGACTGCTCGACCGCACCGTCCGGGCGGGCCTGGACACGTCGGCGGCCGGGCTGCGCGCCGCCGGTTCGACGGCCGAACCCGCCGCAGCGCCGGCCGCCGTTACGGTCGCCCACCGCCCGCTCGGCACCCTGGTGCAGCGCGGCGCCCGGCTGCCGCCGCCCGACCGGCGGGCGGCGCTGTGCCCCCAACTGCGCGCCGACGTCGCCCTGATGACGGTGGTGCTGCGGGGCGAGCGCCCCGGACTCGCGGCCGCGGACGCCGGGCCCCTCTGCTGGTCGGCGCCCTCGGCGGCGGCCGGGCTCTCCTGCTTCGGCCGCCCCGCCGCCGCGCCCAGCGCCACAGCCGCCGCCGGGGACGCTGTGGGGGACGGGTCGGACCGGCCACCGCGCCGGGAGGAACTGCTGACGGCGGCCGTCCGGCTGTTCCACCGGCGCGGCTTCGGCAACGTCAGCACCGACCGCCTCGGCGCCGCCGTGGGGATCTCCGGGGCGAGCGTCTACCGGCACTTCGGAAGCAGGGCGCAAGTGCCGGCGGCGGCCCCGGCGCGCAGCCGGGAGCGGCTCGGCTACGAGGTCGGCGGCGCGATCACCGCCGTCCAGGGCGGGCCGGAGCGGGCGCCGGCGGCGGGCCCGGCCGCGTACGTGGACTTCGCCCGGCGCAACGGCGACCACCTGGGCGCGATGCTGAGCGAGACCGAGCGGCCGGCGCCGCCGGACCGCCGGGCCGCGGTGGAGTTCCGGCGGGACTTCCTGCGCACCTGGGGGTCGTGCTGCTCGGCGGGGTGCGGCCGGAGGCGGACGCGGTGGCCGCCCGGATCCCGGGTGCACGCGCTGTTCTCGCCGGTCGGCGACGGTGCGCGGAAGCCGCCGTCGTGGCCTCCCCGCGCCGCCGGCCCGGCCCGACGCGGCCCGACGCGGCTGGGCGCGGGCTGGTCCCGGCCGGGACCGGTGGGCACGCTCAGCGGTGGAGCACCGCTCAGTCCTCGGCCGGCGGGGCGACCGGGGCGGCGGGGCCGCCGTTGCCCTGCAGCACGCCGACGGAACCCGCGTTGCCCGAGACGGCGAGGGTGTTGGCCTGGTTGCCGGCACCGGAGCCGGTGGCGGTCTGCTGGGTGCCGGTCACATTGCCGACGACGTTGCCGAGGACGTTGTTGGAGCCGGTGTTGCTCACCACGCCGCTGGTGGACTGGTGGTCCGCACCGGCGCCGTTGTCTGCGTGGGCGGTGCCGACGCCCGCGAGCAGGAAGGCCCCGAGGGCGGTGACGGCGGCGGCTGTGCGGATACGGGACACGATGGTCTCCCTGGAAGTGGAGTGCGAATGGTGGCGGCTGCCGGAGTGGCCGCTCCGCAGCGCCGTTGCCTGACGTCGCGCGACCAGGATTCACCGGGGCCGCGGACGAACTCCACCGCCTGGGCGAGGATTCGCCCGATGGTGGGATACGGATGATTGTCCGACCGGCTCCTGAGCAGGAGTGTTCGAAGACCACTTGGTGAATGCTTTACTGTTTCATTGCCAAGAGTCGACCTTCCTACAGGCCCTCAGGAGTCCGCACCGTGACCAGCCTCGCCCTCGGCCCGTCCTGGCTCGATCCGAACCACCTGATCTCCACCTTCGGGCCGATCGGCATCCTGGCCATCGTCTTCGCCGAGTCCGGCCTGCTGATCGGCTTCTTCCTCCCGGGCGACTCGCTGCTCTTCACCACCGGCCTGCTGGTGGCCGACGGCGACTACCTGGACCAGCCGCTCTGGCTGATGTGCCTGCTGATCGTGCTCGCGGCGGTGGCCGGCGACCAGGTCGGCTACCTGTTCGGGCGGAAGGTCGGCCCCAGTCTGTTCCGGCGCCCCGACTCCCGGCTGTTCAAGCAGGAGAACGTGGAGAAGGCGGCGGCCTTCTTCGAGCGCCACGGGCCGAAGGCGATCGTGCTGGCCCGCTTCGTGCCGATCGTCCGCACCTTCACCCCGATCGTCGCCGGGGTGAGCGGGATGAACTACCGGGTCTTCGTCCTCTTCAACGTGATCGGTGGCGTGCTGTGGGGCGCCGGCGTCACGGTGCTCGGCTACTTCCTCGGGCAGATCCCGTTCGTCCGGGACAACATCGAGGCGATCCTGATCGGCATCGTCCTGGTCTCGGTGATCCCGGTGGCCGTCGAACTTCTCCGCGCCCGCCGCTCCGGCCGGGCCGTCCCGGCGGGGGCCGACGCCGCCCGGGCCGACGCCGGTGCGCCCCCGGCCGCTCGCAGCGGCGGCCGCCACCGCGCCGGGTAGGCGTCCGGGGACGGCCGCGCCCGCCGTCGCGTACATGTGCGTCCCGCAGTTCGATCAGGCAAGGTGTATGCGGAGATCGAACGGCGGCCCGGGGGACCGGCACCGCCAGGGGCGGCAAGGAGCGGAAGTGCCGAAGCGGGGCCGACCGGGCGGCGGCAAGAGGGCCAGGGGCGGCCGGGGCGGCCGTCCGCAGCGGCAGGCCCGCCCGGCCGTCGGCGCTCGGCCGGTCCACCCGTCCGAGGCGCCGCCCACCGAGGGACTGCTCGGGCACCCCGCCCCGGTCGTCGAGCCGACCGTGGAGATCCCGCTCGCCCTGCCCGCGCCCGAGACCAAGGGCCTGCTGGCCCCCGAACCCGCACCCGAGCCGGAGCCCGCGCCGCAGCCCGAGCCGTCGGCGCCCGCCGGGCCGTCGGGGGCCGTGGCGGACGCGATCCCCCCGGTGTACCGCCGCCGCTCCGCGGCCGAGGACACCCTCACCCCCGAGGAGTGGCGGGCCGCCGGCTACACCCCGCCGACCGGCATCCCGCTCGGCGCGCTCAGCCCCGGCGCCCCCGGTGAGGCGCCCTGGCCGGACCGGATGCGCACGCTGCTGCGCACCCCGATGTCCGAGCGCCCCGCCTTCGAGCGGACCGCCCGAGAGCTGCACCCCGCCGCGGCCGCGGCCCGCAACGTCCCGCGCATCCTCGACCTGACCCTGCGCATCGGCGAGCTGCTGCTGGCCAGCGGCGAGGCCGCCGAGGACGTCGAGGCGGCCATGCTCGGCATCGCGCACGCCTACCGGCTGGACCGCTGCGAACCGCAGGTGACGTTCACCCTCATCGGCATCTCGCACCAGCCCTCGCTGGTCGAGCCGCCGATCACCGCCGACCGCGTGGTGCGCCGCCGCACCTCCGACTACACCCGGCTGAACGCGGTGTACGAGCTGGTCGCGGACATCACCGCCGAGCAGGTGAGCGTCAACGACGCCTACCGCCGGCTCGCGGTGATCCGCCGCAACCGGCACCCGTACGCGGCCTGGCTGCTCGCGCTGAACACCGGCCTGCTGGCCGGCGCGGCGACCTTCCTGGTCGGCGGGCGGATCGACGACAAGGCCTGGCTGGTCTTCCTCAGCGCCTTCGTCGCCGCCGTGCTCGGCGACCGGCTGGCCTCGCTGATCGCCCGTCGCGGGCTGCCGGAGTTCTACCAGTTCGTGCTGGCCGCGATGCCGGCCGCGGCCTCCGGCATCGTGCTCTCCTTCAACGACCTGGGCCTGCGCGGCTCCGTGGTGATCACCGGCGGGCTGTTCGCGCTGCTGCCCGGACGCGCCCTGGTCGCCGCCGTGCAGGACGGTCTGACCGGCTTCTACATCACCGCCGCGGCCCGGCTGCTGGAGGTCATCTACCTGGTGGCGGGCATCGTCATCGGCGTGATGCTGATCCTCTACCTGGGCGTCGGCTTCAACGCGAAGCTCAAACCGGACGAGTCGCTGACCGGGATCAGCTACCCGCCGGTCCAGATGGTCGCCGCGATGCTGCTGACCCTCGCCTTCGCGATGCTGCTGCAGACCGACCGCCGCTCGCTCGCCCTGGTCACCCTGAACAGCGGCATCGGCTGGGCCAGCTACGGCGTGCTGGCCTACAACGCCGGGGTCTCGCCGATCGTCGCGACCGGGGTGGCGGCCGGCCTGGTCGGCCTCTTCGGCCAGCTGATGGCGCGCTACCGCAACGGGTCCGCGCTGCCGTACGTCACCGCCGCGATCGGGCCGCTGATGCCGGGTTCGGCGCTCTACCTCGGCATGCTCTCGTTCGCCCAGGGCCACCCCAGCGGGGGCCTGGTCCAGATCACCCGGGCCGCCGCGATCGCGATGGCGCTGGCCATCGGCGTCAACCTGGGCGGCGAGGTCGCCCGGCTCTTCATGAAGCTCCCGGTCGGGGTCGAGCGGCCCTCGCTCGCCCCGGTGATCCCCCGCCGGGCCGCCAAGCGCACCCGCGGCTTCTGACGCCCGCCGTTGGCCCCCGGGCCATGTCGCGGCAGGCCGCACGCAGCACCAGGAACGAAGGTAAGACCCATGACCACACTGCTGGACGGCTACCGCGAGCACATCGTCGCCACGCACAAGCAACCGCTGTTCCTGCTGCTGGTCGGGTTCATCACCTCGTTCGTGTTCATCCGGTTCAGCGTGCGGATGATCCGGGCCCAGGTGCGCTGGTGGCCCGGCAACGTGACGCCGGGCGGGCTGCACATCCACCACATGGTCTTCGGCCTGGGCTTCCTGCTGGCCGGCGGCATCGGGGTGTTCGCGACGTACGGCGGGCACCCGTGGATCGACGTCTTCGGTCTGCTCTTCGGCATCGGCTGCGGTCTGGTGCTGGACGAGTTCGCGCTGATCCTGCACCTGGACGACGTCTACTGGAGCGAGCAGGGCCGCAAGTCGGTGGACGCGGTGATCTTCGGCATCCTCTTCACCGGCCTGCTGCTCGTCGGCTACGTCCCGCTCGGCGCCGAGCCCACCGGGGAGACCAGGTGGGGGCTGGTCACGGTCATCTCGGTGAACGCGCTGGCGATGATCGTCACCCTGCTCAAGGGCAAGGTGTGGACCGGGCTGCTCGGCATCATGGTGCCCGGCCTCTCCTGGATCGGCGCGATCCGGCTGGCCCGCCCCAGCAGCCCCTGGGCGCGCTGGCGGTACGCCGCGAGCCCGCGCCTGCGGTCCCGGGCGCTCCGGCGCGAGCGCCTGCTGCACCGGCGTGCGGACCGGGCCCGCACCTGGCTCTTCGACCTGATCGCCGGGGCGCCCGACAAGGTGCCGGCCAACCATCCGGCCGCCCACCGGGTGGCCGAGCAGATGGCCGCCCGGGCCACCGCCCACCTCGACGCGCACGCCGCCCGGGCACTGGCCCGGCGCTCCGCCCGGCTGGCCGACCGCCGCTCGGCGGCGGGCGGCGCGGAGCACCCGTCCGGGAGCCGCCGGAGCACCGGTGCCGTCGGCGCCGCGGCGTACGGCGGGCCGGACGGCTACGGCGGGGCGGCCGACCGGGCGGGGCGGCACGACCGATCCCAGCAGCGCCGGCGGGTGGTCCGGGCGGGCCGCAGCCGGACGTACGCGGTCGAGCCGGCCGGCCAGGAGCCCAGGCCGGACCGGCGGCGCCGGCTGCGGACGCGGACCCGCAGGATGAGCCGGTAGTTCGTACCCCCGGTGTCCGGCCGGAGCCGAGGCGCGGTCGGATCATCCGATGGTCACCCGGTCGGCGGCGCGAGCTTCAGGTGTGAAAGCGGCCCGGCTTGAGAACATGTCGGGCAGTGACCGTCTTGTCACGGAATGGGATGCTTCGCCGGGCCTCCGGCGGTGACGGGCCCCGGCCGGGCCCGTCGTCACCCCGGTCCCGCGGTGGCGCGCGCGTGCGGCCGCTCCACTCCCTCGTGACCGTTCGAAGGGGTGCATCATGGCGCGCAGGCTCCTGCCGACCCTCCTGTTGTCCCTCACCTCCGTGCTCGCGCTGCTGCCGGCCGCGTCGGCCGCGCCGGTGGAGCCGGGCCCGGCCGCGCCCGCCGCGCCCGCCGCGCCGGTCGTCCCCGTCGGGCCGTCCGCCGCCGATCCGTCCGGGACCGCCGCGTCGGGGGAGCAGGCCTTCCCCTCCGCCGAGGAGATCGAGCGCTCCCGGGCCGAGGCCGACCGGCAGGCCGGCGCGGTCGCCGCCATCGAGGCAGGCCTGACCGCCGCCAAGGCCGAGGTCGACCAGGCCGCCCGGACGGCCGAACAGGCCGTCGAGGCCTACAACGGCGCCCAACTGGCCCTCACCCGGGCCCGCGTCGAGCAGTCCGCCGCCGCCGGCCGGTCCGCCGCCGCCGAGGCCGAGCGGTCCGTGGCCGCCGAGGAGGCCGCCGCCCTGGCCGCCGAAACGTACCGGCAGGGCACCAGCGCCGAACTCTCCGCGATCAACGCCCTGCTCGGCGCGCGAGGCCCGCGCGAGGCCGGGGACCGGGCCGCGGTGGTCGGGGTCGCCAGCGACCGCACCCGGCAGATCCTCGACGCGGCGGTCTCCACGGCCGCCGGAGCGGCGAAGGCGGCCGCCGCCGCGCGCGCCGCGACCGAGGCCGCCGAACGCGCCGCCGCCGCCGTCGGGGCCGCCCGGTCACGCGCCGAGGCCCGGCTGGCGGACCAGCAGAACCAGGTCACGGCCGCCGCACTGCGGCGCGAGCAACTGCTCGCCGAACTGGCCGCCGCCCGCCACACCACCGTGGAGCTGGAACGGCAGCGGCGCGAGGCACTGGAGGCGATCGCCGCCCGGGAGGCCGAGGCCGCCGCCCGCGCGGCAGCCGAGAAGGCGGCGGCCGAGCGCGAGGCGGCGGAGCGGGCCGCCGCCGAACAGGCCGCGGCGGAGCGGGCCGCCCGGGAGGCCGAGGCCAGGGCGGCCGCGGAAGCCGCCGCAGCAGCCGCAGCCGCCGAACGCGCGGCTGCCGAACGGACCGCTGCCGACGCCGCGAAGGCAGCCTCCACCCCGGCGCCCCCGCCGCCGCGTCCCTGGTCGGCCGAGGGCGCGGCGGACGCCATCGCCTTCGCCCGCTCCAAGATCGGCCTGCCCTACGTCTGGGGCGGCGAGGGCCCCGGCGGCTACGACTGCTCGGGGTTGACCATGATGGCCTGGCGCCAGGGCGGCAAGCGCCTCAACCACTTCGCCGCCGACCAGTACGCCCAGTCCACCCCGGTCACCTACCGCCAGCTCCGCCCGGGCGACCTGGTCTTCTGGAGCACCACCGGCCGCGCCGCCGACATCCACCACGTCGGCCTCTACATCGGCGACGACCAGATGATCGAGGCCCCCCGCGCCGGCGTGCCGATCAAGCAGGCTAGCCTCTGGATCATGGGCACCCCGGACTTCTACGCCCGCCCCTGACGAGGCGGCGCCGTGCTGAGGGCCTGGGCTGGACGCCCGGCCTCGCGGCCGGCGCGGAATGGGCGGCGAGTCGGAAGGTCAGGGTGGTCTCTGCTTGCCCCGTTGAGGGCCGGGGCTGGACGCCTGGCCTTGTGGCTGGCGGGGAGTAGCCGATGGGTGGAAGGCCCGGGTGGTCTGCTCGCCCCGTTGAGGGCTGGGGCCGAGCGCCTGGCCTTGTGGCTGGCGGGGAGTAGCCGATGGGTCGGAAGGTCGGGGTGGTCTGCTCGCCGTGTTGGGGGCCGGGGCTGGGTGCCTGGCCATGGGGCTGGTGCGGAGTGTGTGGCGGGCCGGGGCGGTTCGGCGGTTGCCGGGGTGGTTTGGCCGGGCGGTCCGGTCGCCCTGTCACGGGCAGGTGCTTGGCCGACAGGCGCCCCGGACTTCTTTGCCCGCCTCTGACGAGGCGGCGCCGTGCTGAGGGCCGGGGCCGGACATCCGGCCCTCCGGTCGGTGACGAGCGGCGGCTTGGAGAGCCGGGGTGGTCTGCTCGCCGTGTTGGGGGTCGGGGCTGGGTGCCTGGCCATGGGGCTGGTGCGGAGTGTGTGGCGGGCCGGGATGGTTCGGCGGTTGCCGGGGTGGTTTGGCCGGGCGGTCCGGTCGCCCTGTCACGGGCAGGTGCTTGGCCGGCAGGCGCCCCGGACTTCTTTGCCCGTCCCTGACGAGGCGGCGCCGTGCTGAGGGTCGGGGTCGGGGTCGGGGCTGGGCGCCTGGCCCTTCGGTCGGCGCGGAGTGGCCGACGGGTCGGAAGCCGGGGCGGTCCGGCCGGGCGGTTCGCTCGCCGCGTCGTGGGCGGGGGCCGGACGCCCGGTTTCCGGTTGGTGTGGAGTGGCGGCGGGTTGGACGGCCGGGTTGGTCCGGCCCGGGTGGGCTGCTCGCCCTGTTGCGGGTGGGGGCGAATGCCTGGCCCTGCGGTTGGTGCGGAGTGTGTGGCGGGTCGGGACGGTGCGGTCGTCACCGGGTGGTCCGGCTGGGTAGTCCGGTCGCCTGGCACACGCAGGTGCTTCGGACTTCTGCGACCGCCCGTGACGGCGTGGCACCGTACGGCGCCGCCGCCACGGCCGGTGCGGAGTGTGCGGCGGGTCAGCGGGCCGGGTGGTCGGGTCGTCCTGTCGGAGGCGGCATTCGGCGAGCAGATGCCCCCGGTCTTCCGGGCCCGCGCCCGGCCGGGGCCGGAGGCCCGGCCGTCCGGCCGGTGCGGAGCGCGTGCCCGCTCACGGTGTCACCGGCAGGCACTCGGCGAGCAGGCCGAGGATGTCGCGCCAGGCGCGTTCCGCGTGCAGCGGGTGGTGGGCGACGCCCGGGACCACGGGGCGGTCGACCGGTGGGTGGTGGAAGGCGTGCTGGGCGCCGCCGTAGACCACCAGGCGCCAGTCGACGCCGGCGGCCTGCATCTCGGCGGCGAACGCGTCCCGTTGCGCGGGCGGCATGATCGGATCCTCCGACCCCACCCCGGCCCACACCGGGCAGCGGATGTGCGCCGCCTCGCCCGGTCGGCCCGTCGTCAGGGCGTTGACCGTGCCGATCGCCCGCAGGTCCACGCCGGCGCGCCCGAGTTCCAGCGCGATCGCGCCCCCGGTGCCGTAGCCGATGGCGGCGATCCGGTCGGGGTCGGTCCGCGGTTCGTCGAGCAGCACGTCGAGTGCCCCGTGGCCGATGTCCCGCAGCCGTTCGGGGTCGGCGAGCAGGGGCATCGCGCGCGCCAGCATCTCCTCGCGGTCGGTGAACCAGCGCCCGCCGTGGAGGTCGAAGGCCAGGGCCACGTAGCCCAACTCGGCGAGGGCGTCGGCCCGGTGGCGGTGGACGTCGTTCAGGCCCGGCCCCTCGGGCCCGAGCAGGACCGCCGGTCCGCGGCCGGTGCCGACCGGGAGCGCGAGGTGTCCGACCATCGTCAGTCCGTCGGCGGGGTAGCGGACCGTGCGTGTGGTGACCGTCGTCATGGGACCGGACCCTAGTGCGGTTCCGGCCCGTTCGGACCGGACTTCACCGTGGGCGGACAACACGGCCCGGGCCCCGCCTCCGCGGCCGGAATAAATCGGGTGCCGTCGCCGAAATCCCGCCGTACGGTGAGCGAATGGGCAACGAAACGAACGGTGGGTCCCGTGATCCGGGCAGCAGCCGCTTGAAGGAGCAGGGCGACGTCGTCGACGGGATCGAGATCCGGGCGGTCGGCGAGGACGAGGTCGAGGAGTGGGACCGGGCGCTCGCCGTCGGCTTCCTGCGTTCGCACGTCGGCCGGGCGACGGAGTTCCGCCGCCGCCAGTGGGAGCAGGGCCGGATGCTCGGGGCGTTCGACGACGGCCGGATCGTCGCCACCTTCCGCAGCTTCGACGCCGAACTGACCGTCCCCGGTGGCGCGGTGGTGAAGGCCGACGCGATCACCGCCGTCACCGTGACCGCCACCCACCGGCGGCGCGGAATGCTCCGCCGGATGATGACCGGCGACCTCGCGGCCGCCCGGGAGCGCGGCGCCGCCGTCGCCATCCTGGTCGCCGCCGAGTACAACATCTACGGCCGCTACGGCTTCGGCCCCGCCACCCGCGGCCACGGCTGGAACATCGACCTGCTGCGCGCCGGCGGCCTGCGGGCCGATCTGCCCGCCGTGCCCGGCGGGCGGATCGACCTGGTGAGCATGGAGGAGCTGCGCAAGATCGGCCCCGAGCTGTTCGACCGCTGGCGGGTCACCCAGCCCGGCGCGATCGACCGCGACGAGCTGACCTGGCAGCGCCACACCGGCGAGATCGAGGTCCCCGGCTTCGACTGGAAGGAGCCCTTCGCCGCCGTCCACCGGGACGCCGAGGGAACCCCCACCGGTCTGGCCGTCTACAAGATCGACGACACCTGGGACGGCTCCTACCCGAACTGCACGCTCACCGTCCACGACCTCTTCGCGCTCGACCGGCCCACGGCCACCGCGCTGTGGCGCTACCTGTTCTCGGTCGACTGGGTGCGCAAGGTCACGGTCGAGAACGTCGGCCCGGACGACCCGCTGCCGATGCTGCTCAACGAGCCGCGCGCCGCCACCCCGCACGCCGAGAACGCCGACTTCATGTGGCTGCGGGTGCTGGACGTCGAGGCCGCCTTCAACGCCCGGACGTACGGAGCGCCCGGCCGCGTGGTGCTGGACGTCGAGGACCGGGACGGCTACGCCGCGGGCCGCTGGGCGATCGAGGTCGCCGCGGACGGCACCGGCCGCTGCGTGCGGACCACCGACGAGGCCGACCTGGCGCTGGACGCCTCGGCGCTCGGCGCGCTCTACCTGGCCGGCGAGACGCTGCCCAGGCTCGCGGTGGCCAACCGGGTCACCGAGCTTCGTCCGGGCGCGGCGGCCGCCGCGGACCTGCTGCTGCGCACACCGCTGCTGGCCTGGAACATCGACGGATTCTGACCGGCCCTCACCCCCGGCCCGCGCGGTCGGGGGTGTCCGCTGCCGGTGCCGCTACTTCACGGCGGTCTTGCCGATGGTGGGCAGGATGAAGTCCTGGATGAGGCCCTTGGCGTCGCGCACGATCGGCCGGAACACCCGGTAGCGCGACAGGTTGATCACCCGGGCCGCCATGGGGGTCGAGCGCCGCACGAACTCCCGGGTCCGCTCGGTGTCCTCGGTCCGGTCGAAGACCCAGTAGAGCACCACGACCATGAGGTGCAGCCACAGCACGTCAGGCAGCAGTTCGACCAGTTCGGCGTCCAGTTTCGGCGCCAGCTCGGAACCCTGCAGCACCTCGCGGAACAGCTCGACCGCCGTCGCCCGGGCCGGGTGGGACTCGTTGGAGAACGGGCTCAGCGAACTGCTCGGGTCGGCGGCGGTGCGGAAGAACTGCGCCGCGAACTCGTGGTACGGGGCGGCCGTGTCGAGCCAGGAGGTCAGCGCGATCTCCAGCCGTTCGGCGAAGTCCCGGGTGTGCGCCATGCGGTTCCTGGCGTCCGCCGCGTGGTCGTACGTCATGCGGTCGTAGAACCCCTGGATCAGGAATTCCTTGGCCGAGAAGTAGTAGTAGGCGTTTCCGACCGAGACGCCCGCCTCGGTGGCGATGGCGCGCATGGTGGTCTTCTCGTAGCCGCGCTCCTGGAAGAGCCGCATCGCGGTCTCCAGGATCAGGGCCCGGGTCTGCTCGCTCTTGTCGGTCTTCGGCTGCGCGCGGCTGCCGCGCGTCTCGGCGGGGCTCGCGGCGCCCCCGTCGGTGCCGGTGCCGCCGGTGCTGTCGTTCGCCGCGCTCGTGCCGTTCGTCGCTGCCAGGTCGTCCACGGCCCCGAGCCTAGCCCGATCGGGTCAGTCCCAGCCGGTGTCGGCGCGTGCGGCACCGGATGCCCCCTCCGCATCCGGTGCCGACGCCGTCCCCGGGCTGATTTCGAACGCGTTCAAAGTCATGGCCTGACTCTAAGTCATGACTTGAACGCGTTCAAGCGCGGATGGGATGCTGGACCCATGAGCACCGTGATAAGGCAGGGCACCGCCCGGGACGCCGAGGCCGTCGCCGAACTGCACTCCGCCAGCTGGCGCACCGCGTACGCCGGCCTCGTCCCCGACGAGGCCCTCGGCGACGGGCTGGCCGCCGAACGGCGCGAGATCTGGGAGCTGCGGCTCGCCGCCGACTACGGCGGTCCGGAGACGACCCCGGAGCTGCTGATCGCCGAGCGGGACGGGGACGTCGTCGGGTTCGCCTACGTCGTCCCGCAGTGGGACGGCCGGATCCTGCTCGACAACCTGCACGTCCGCCCCGGACTGACCGGCGGCGGCATCGGCCGCAAGCTCGTGGACGCGGCCCGGAGGCACACGGCCCGCCGCCACCCCGGGACCGACCTCTACCTGGAGGTCCTGCAGGCCAACACCCGGGCGGTCGCCTTCTACGAGCGCGAGGGGGCCTGTCGCACGGACGCGCGTGCGGGCGTCTTCCCGGGCGGCCACACGCTGCCCGAGTACGAGTACACCTGGCCGGCCTCCGAGCTCGCCCGTCACTGGTCGTAGACGGTCACCGGCACCCCCCGTCCGGTCAGCCGGGTCGTCACCAGCGGCTCCACCGAGCTCCAGCGCCCGCCCGCCAGCCCGCACCCGATCCGCGGCATGTGCACGGAGGCGCCCAGGTCGAGCGCGTGCCCGCCCAGGGTCGCCAGCGCGGCGTCGATCGCCTCGTAGCGCACCGGCGGCCCGGAGGAGCGGCCGGTGCGGATGCCCCGCTGGCCGACCATGTTGGCCACCCAGAGGTACTCCTCGACCCGCACCAGTTGCACGGCGCCCAGCCCGAAGTCGTTCGACGCCCGCTCCCGGTGCCACCGCCGGTACGCCGCCTCCGGTTCGCTCCAGCGCTGCGAGAGCGCGACCACGAACCCCTTCCCCCACCCGCCGAGGTCGTTGCAGACGTGCGCGATCACCTTCGCCCCCCTCCCCTGGGGTGCCGTGGCATCGCCCCGGACGTACGTGATGGTGCTCGTCTCCGCCATGGCCCGAACGCTAGCGCGCACCACTGACAGTGCGTTCGGGGCCGTCCGCCCGGACGCCCAGGTGGCGGCGGCCCGCGAGGGCGATCAGCAGGGCGAGCGCCGCCGCCACCGCCGGGATCCAGTAGCCCGCGCCGGGGCCCGCGTGCTCGGCCAGGGTGCCGGCCAGCGCCGAGCCGCCCGAGATGCCGACCAGGATGCCGGACACCGCGATCGCCATGCCCTCGTTCAACTGCCGCCGGGGCAGCAGCTCCTGGAGCAGCGTCATGCCGGTGACCATGGTCGGCGCGGTGCCCGTCCCGGCCGCGAACAGCGCCGCGCCGAGCAGTGCGAGCCCCGCGCCGCCCAGCCCGGCGGCCAGCGGCAGGAGCAGCAGCCCCGCCATCGCCGCGACGCCCCGCAGGAAGCGGGCGCCCGCCGGCCCGCCCGGCCGGAGCGTCCCGAACACCAGCCCGGCCACGCAGGACCCGGCCGCCACCAGGGCCAGCAGCACGCCCGCGACAGGTCGGCGCCCCAGCGCGTCCGCGTAGGCGACGGTGGTCAGGTCGAGCGCGCCGAAGATCATGCCGGTGCTGAGGAAGGTCAGCGTCAGCACCCGCAGTCCCGGTACCCGGAGCGGTGAGCCGTGCCGCCCGCCGGCCGGGCGGGCGGCGGGCGGCGGCTCGGTGCGGCGCTGGGCCGCGAAGAGCAGCGCGCCGACCGCGCCGAGCCCGCCGGCGGTGAGCAGTCCGGCCTCCGGCGCGATCGTCGTGCACAGCACCATGCCGAGCACCGGCCCGGCCATGAAGCAGAGTTCGTCCAGCGCCTGCTCGAAGGAGTTGGCGAGGTGCAGGTCGTCGGGTTCGTCCCGGAGCAGGTGCGCCCAGCGGGCCCGGGCCATGCCGCCGAGGTTCGGCGCCGCCGCGCCGGCCGCCCAGCACGGGTACAGCGTCCAGTCCGGCGCTCCGGCGCGGACGCAGAGCAGTAGCGCCGAGAGCGGCACCACGTTGTAGAGCACCGCCGGGACGGTGACCCGTGCCTGTCCGAACCGGTCGACCAGCCGGCCGATCAGCGGCATGCCGACCGCCCCGGTGACCAGGCCGGCCGCCCCGACCGCACCCGCCAGCGCGTACGAGCCGCGCCGTTCGGCGAGCAGCACCACCAGCGAGACGCCGGTCATCGACATCGAGAGCCGGCCGAGCAGCCCGGCCAGGGTGAAGGCGGCGGTGCCGGGCCGGGCGAACAGGCGTCGGTACGGGGTGAGCACGGGACTCCGCGGGGAGAGGGGGAGGGGAGGGGAGGGGAAGGCCCCCAGCCTCGGGCCGCCGGCCGGGCGCGGTCCAACACCTGTTCCGCCGCATTGACAACAGCGTGTTGTCAATCACCTCGGATCCTCCGGCCCGGGCTCGTTGCTAGCCTGCCGCCATGCCCCGTGACCTGCATCCCCGCCTGCTCCGCGGTTTCGTCGCGACCGCCGAGACGCTGCACTTCGGGCGGGCCGCCGAGCGCCTGCACGTGGCCCAGCAGGCGCTCAGCCGGGACGTCCGGACGCTGGAACGGCTGCTCGGCGACGCGCTGTTCACCCGCACCACCCGCTGCGTCGAACTCACCGCCGCCGGCCACGGGTTGCTGCCCAGGGCGCGCCGGCTGCTGGCGCTGCACGACGAGATCCTGGCCGGCGCCGGGCACCGCCCGCTGCTGCTCGACCTCAACAGCGACGTCACCGGCCCGGACCTCACCAGCGACCGGCTGCTCCAACGGGCCCGCGCCGCCTGGCCGGAGGGGGAGATCCTGGCCCGCTTCCACGGCGGTCTGGCGGCGGCCGCCGGTGAGCTGCTCGCCCACCGCCTGGACGTCTCGTTCGGCCGCTTCGCCGGGCTGGCCGCCGGAGCGCGCTCCCAACTCGCCCAGCGGCCGGTCCGGTTGGAGCGGGTGTCGGTGATGATGGCGGCCGGCCACCCGCTCGCCGGGCGGCCGGTCCTGCGGGTGGCAGAGCTGGCCGGCCACCCGGTGGACGTCTGTGCGGGCAATCCGGCCACCACCGAGTGGGCCGACCTCGGTCTGCGGCTGCTGCACGAGCACGGTCTGACGCCGGCCCCGCCGCGCGTCCCGCCGGTGGGGGTGGACGAGACGGCCCGCTACCTGGCCCGGCACGGCGATCCGATGCTGACCACGGCCGGCGGCCCGGTGCTGCCGGGCTCGGTGAACGTGCCGCTGGTGGAGCCGGTGCCGCTCAGCCTGGTGAGCCTGGTGCACCGCCCGGATCTGCGGCATCCCGGGCTGACCGCGCTGCTGGCCGCGGCCGCCGAACTGGGTGCGCGCGAGGAGTGGCTGCGCCGCCCGGCGGGCGGCTGGCTCCCGGCGCCGGACGCGGCGCTGCTGGCGTCCTGGACAACCCGCCGGGCGGCCGAGTGAAGATGGTGCACGAACCTGTCCCGGATCAGGAATCACCGGGTAGCGGACGGTTGTTCGGGCCGTATGCGACCCCGCCCCTGCCGCTCGGGGGTCGGCAGGGGCGGGGTGGGTGCGGGCGCGCGGCCGGTGGGGGAAACCGGCGGTCGCGCGCCCGCGGTCGGCGAGGGCCCGTGGGGCCCGTTGTCGCGGTCGGCCGGGTCAGGCCGCCTTCACGGCGGAGATGTCGAAGGTGAGCTTCACCTTCTCGCCGATCAGCACGCCGCCGGTCTCCAGCGCCGCGTTGTAGGTCAGGCCCCACTCGGTGCGGTCCAGGACGGCCTTGCCCTCGAAGCCGACCCGGTCCACGCCGTACGCGTCCACCGCGGCACCCGTGTAGTCGAGGTCCAGGACGATCGGGCGGGTGACGTCCTTGATGGTGAGGTCGCCGGTCATCCGGTAGGAGTCGTCGCGCACGCGCTCGGCGGAGACGCTGCGGAAGCTCATCTCGGGGAAGGTCTCGGCGGCGAAGAAGTCACCGGTGCGCAGGTGCTCGTCGCGCTGGGCCTGGTTGGTGTCGATGCTGCCGACCTTGATCACCAGCTCGGCGCTGGAGTTGGCCGGCGTGGCGCCGTCCAGGTGCAGCTTGCCGTCGTACTCGGTGAAGCGGCCCTTGACGTTGGTGACCATCGCGTGGCGGACGGAGAAGCCGATCTCGCTGTGGGTGGCGTCGATGGTCCAGTCGCCGGAGAGGTGGCCGAGGTCCGGGCCCTCGGTGGCGGTGACGGCGGTGGTGGTCGCGGTGGCGGCGTTCTTGTTGCGGTTGAAAAGGCCCATGGCTCCTCCTCGGGTTCGAAGCCATTTGTTTAGGCTTCAACTTGTTGGCTCCACTGTAGCTCGAGTTCGTTCAAAGTTCAACCACTGTGGTGGGGGGCCCGTCGATATGGTCGGATCCGGTTCGGCCGCCCGGCTTGACCCTCGACCCGGTCGAGGCCCGAGAGTCCCTGGCATGGAGAGCGACCTGCGCAGCATCGGAGAGCTGGCCCGCGACAGCGGTCTGAGCGTGAGCGCCCTGCGCTTCTACGACGGGGCCGACGTGCTCGCCCCCGCCCGGGTCGACCCGCGCACCGGCTACCGCTGGTACGCGCCCGAGCAGCTCGCCGAGGCCCGGCTGCTCGCCCGGCTGCGCCGGGTGGGCCTGCCGCTGGCCGGCATCCGGGCCGTACTCGGCGCGGACCCCGGCAGCGGCGCCGCGCACCGGGTGCTCGACGCGCACCTGCGCCGACTGGAGGACGGCCTCGCCGACGCGCGCCGGGAGCTCTCCCTGATCCGCCGACTGATCGACCAGAGGGAGAACCCGATGAACACCGCCCCCGCCGAGCACCGCTTCACCGTCCCCGCCCCTGCGCTGGCCGAGGCCCTGGACGCGGTCCGCTTCGCCGTCGGCAGCGACCCCGAACTGCCGGTCCTGTCCGGCGTGCTGTTCGACCTGGACGGCGGCCTGCTGCGGCTGGTCGCCACCGACCGCTACCGGATGGCCCTCGCCGAGGTCCCCGTCGACGCCCCCGGCGGCGCCGCCTCCGCCGCCGCGATCGTGCCGGCCGCGCTGGCCGGCGCCCTCCGTGCGCTGCTCGGCCCCGCCGCCGGACCGGTGGAGCTGGTGTTCGACGGCGGGGTGGTGCGCATCGCGGTGGACGGCCACCGGATCGAGGGTGCCGCGCTCGACCACGACTACCCCGACTACCGCGCACTGGTCCGGCTGGACCCCGTCCACCGGGTCGGACTGCCCGCCGCCGACCTGCGCGAGGCGCTCGCCTCCGCCCCGACCCGGAGCCTCCCCTCCGGCCCGGACGGCGCCGACTGCGAGGTCGCCGTGCTGGCCGTCGACGACGCCGGCCGCCTCACCCTCGTCGCCCCGGACGCCGACGCGGACATCGGCGCCGGTGCCGGCGCGCCGGCCCCGGGCGCCCTCCGGGTGGCGGTCAACCGCGACTTCCTCCTGGAGGCCCTCCCGGCCGGCGCCCCGGGCCAGCTGGTCCTCGAACTCGGCGGCCCGGTCGCCCCGCTCGCCATCCGCACCCCCGGTCGGCCCGGCACCTTCTCCGTCCTGATGCCGGTCCGCCTCCCGGCCGCCTGATCCGCCCCTCCCCGGGCTGGTTGCTGGTGCTAGCAATGCGCTTGCAAATGCAAGCAGCCTGGGGCAGGGTGGTCCCATGGCCTCCCTGAACGTCGGCTCGCTGGGCGAGTACATCCGCGAACAGCGGCGCAGTGCGCAGTACTCGCTGCGGCAGCTGGCGGAGGCCGCCGGCGTGTCCAACCCCTACCTCAGCCAGATCGAGCGAGGGTTGCGCAAGCCGAGCGCGGAGATCCTGCAGCAGATCGCCAAGGCGCTGCGGATCTCGGCGGAGACGCTCTACGTCCAGGCCGGGATCCTGGAGGAACGGCGCGGTGAGGGCCTGGAACTGCGGGCCTCGATCCTGGCCGACCCACTGATCAACGAGCAGCAGAAGCAGGCGCTGCTCGCGGTCTACGACGCCTTCCTCAAGGAGAACGCCGCCGGGGGACCGCCCGGCGCGGACGAGGGTGCGGACGGGAGCGCGGACGAGCCCGAGGGCAAGGCACCCTAGACACCACGGGAGGACCGGCCGTGCCGATCACGGACGAGATCAAGAAGACCCTGACGGACCCCACCCCGCTGTACGCCCTCGCCGGCGCCGGGGAGCTCGCCTACGAGAAGCTGCGGGAGGTGCCGGGCAGGGTCGAGGCGCTCGCGGCGGACCGCAGGGGCGCCCAGGAGAAGGCCACCGCCCGGCTGGCCGAGGCCCAGGCCCGGCTGGTCGAGGCGCAGTCCAAGGTCACCGACACGGTCACCGCGCTGCCGGCCGACCTCAAGGTGCTCCAGGAGAAGGCGCAGACCTTCGCGCTCCAGCAGGTCGGCCGCGCCGTCGAGCTGGCGGTGAAGGCCAAGGAGACCTACGACGGGCTGGCCGAGCGCGGCAAGGTCGCGGTCGACCGCGGGCGCGGCGCCGAGGCCGGTGCGGACGCCGCGGTCGCCGAGCGGGTCGACCCGGAGGCCGCCGAGGGCGAGCCGGTCGAGGGCGAGCTGGTCGAGGACGAGGCGCCCGCCGCCCCGAAGCGTGGCCGGTCCCGCAGGAGCGCGGAGTAGGACCCGCGCAGCCCGGGGCGCATCGGGCGCCGCCGGGTCGTTGACGCCGTGGCGGACGCCCCGCCGTGCCAGGATGGACGGACGGGGTGCCGCAGCGAGACGAGGAGGCCGTGATGGGCGGAGTGGCCCAGATCCTGTTCCTGGACTACCTGAATCCGTTCTGGTGGCTGGCCGTCGCCATCCTGGGCTACAAACTGTTCGCGCTGATCGACGCCGCCACCCGGCCGGAGGACGCCTACCGGGCGGCCGACAAGAAGACCAAGGGCTTCTGGCTGGCGGTCCTCGGCATCGCGTTCGGGCTGGACCTGCTGTTCGGCGCGAACTTCCTGACCAGCTTCCTCACCCTGGCGGGCCTGGTCGCCGCGATCGTCTACGTGGTCGACGTCCGCCCGGCGATCCGGGCGCTGACCAACCGGGGCGGCGGCCGGGGAGACCAGCGCAACGCGGGGCCGTACGGGCCCTGGTGACGGCGGAGCGCGGAGCCCCGGCGTCCGGCGGGTCCACCCGCGCGGACGCCGGGGTCCGTCGTTCCCGGCGCCGGGTCAGCCCAGGAGCAGCCGGGCCGGATTGCGCTCCAGCAGCAGCACCGCGACGTCGTCCGTCAGCGCGCCGCCGTTCAGCTCCTCGACCTCGGCGATCGCGCTGTCGACCAGCCGGCCCCGGGTGAGCCCGGCGGACTGGTGGTCACCGATGAGGTCGGCGAGGCCGTCCTGGCCGAGGCGGCGGGAGCCGGCGCCGATCCGGCCCTCGATCAGGCCGTCGGTGTACAGCAGCAGCCGCCAGCCGGGGCGCAACTCGAAGCGGTGGGCGGGCCAGACGGCCTGGCCGTCGTCGCAGGGGAGCAGGCCGAGCGCGGGGCCGGCGTGGTCGGCGGGCAGGCCGATCGGGGTGTGGTCCTCGCCGAGCAGCAGCGGCGGCGGGTGGCCGGCCAGGTGGATCCGGGCCTGTTCGGGGGCCTCCGGGGCGGCGGTGCCGCCGGGCTCGATGCTCAGCATGCAGAGCGTCGCGAAGATCTCGTCGCTGCGCCGTTCGTGTTCCAGCACGTGCTGGAGGGTGGTCAGCAGGGTCTCGCCGGTGAGGCCGGCGAAGACCAGGGTCCGCCACGCTATCCGCAGCGCCACGCCGAGGGCGGCCTCGTCGGGGCCGTGGCCGCAGACGTCGCCGATCACCACGTGGACGGTGCCGTCCTCGGTGCGGACCGCGTCGTAGAAGTCGCCGCCGAGCAGGGCGCGGCGGCGGCCCGGGCGGTAGCGGCGGGTGAAGGAGAGGTTCGCGCCGTCGAGCAGCGGGGTGGGCAGCAGGTGGCGCTGCAACCGGGCGTTCTCCTGGCCGCGCAGTTCGGCCTCGACGAGTCGGCGCTGCGACTCGTCGGCGCGCTTGCGCTCGACGGCGTAGCGCAGGGCGCGGGCCAGCAGCGGGCCGTCCGTCTCGTTCTTGACCAGGAAGTCCTGGGCGCCGGCGGCCACGGCGGCCGCGCCGAGTTCGGCGCCGGCGGCGTCGGTGAGGACCACGACGGCGGTGTGCGGGGCCCGGCGGAGCAGTTCGTGCAGCCCCTCCAGGCCGTCCGAGGGGTCGGAGGGGTGCGGCAGGTCGGCGGGGGCGGCGAGGTCGAGCAGGACGCAGCTGAAGTCGCCGCGGGCGAGGTCGGGGTGGCGCCGGCCGCGCCGGGAGCCGGACGAGGCGGGGGCGAGCAGGGCGAAGGCCTGGTCGAGGCCGCGGGTCCAGTGGATCTCGATCGGGGCGCCGCTGTCGGCCACCGCGGCCCTGAGCAGCTGGGCGTCGGTGGCGTCGTCCTCGATCACCAGCAGCCGGAGCGGCGCGGTGGTGGCGGACACGGGCACGGGGGCGGCCGGGCCGTTGGACGCGGCGTCCGACCGGGGGTGGGGTATCGGCGCGGCCGTGGCGGCCGGGCCGGACGGCTGCCGGCGGGCACCGTGCCGGGCGTCCGGCGGGTCCGCGGCACCAGGCGCCCGCCCGTCTCCCGTTGCGGGCATCGGCTGATCCTCCCTTTCCCCGCATGCGTAACGGCCGGCGTCCGTCCGCAGTGCCCGCTTGGCACCCTGCGTCGGGGAACTTCTCGCGACCATAACGTGATCTCCGGGGATTTCTCTGACCGACCGGCACCGTTGTGGCTATCGCCACGCCGGTGGCGGTGTGTTGGATGGGCGGGGACGCGGGCGGAGGCCCGCCCCGGCGGGTGCCGGGGCGGACGTGGAGAGGGGTATCGGCATGGTGACGCGCATCACCCTGGTCGAGGGTGACATCACGGCGCAGCAGGTGGACGTCGTCGTGAACGCGGCGAACTCCTCCCTGCTGGGCGGCGGCGGTGTGGACGGTGCGATCCACCGGCGGGGCGGGCCGCGGATCCTGGCGGAGTGCCGCGCGCTGCGGGCTTCGAGGTACGGGCGGGGGCTGCCCACCGGGCAGGCGGTGGCGACCACGGCCGGCGACCTGCCGGCCCGTTGGGTGGTGCACACCGTGGGGCCGGTCTACCTGGAGGACGAGTACGAGGAGCGGGCGGGGCTGCTGGCCTCCTGCTACCGCGAGTCGCTCCGGGTGGCGGCGGAGCTGGGCGCGCGCACGGTGGCCTTCCCGGCCGTGTCGGCCGGGATCTTCGGGTGGCCGCCGGCGGATGCGGCCAGGATCGCGCTCGGCACCGTCGCGGCGGTGACGGCGGAGCCGGGGAGCGGACCGGGGGAGGTGCGGTTCGTGCTGTTCGGGCCGGAGATGTACGGGGTGTTCGAGGGTGTCGGGCGGGAGCTGGGGCTGACGGGCCGGGGGTGAGCCGCCGGTCGGGTCCCATGGTGGCGTGACGAGGCGTCAACACGCCAGAGATATTCGATAACTCGTTCGAGTGAAACCGCGGACTCGATCGCCGCCGCCCGGCCGGACGCAGCAGCCCGGCTACGGGGCGAGCGCGGCCCAGGGCAGGGTGACCTCGCCCTGCCGCCACCGCCCGCGCGCGTCCACCAGCGGCCACGCCCCGGCCAGCGAGGTGCAGGCCGCCACCCAGCGCTGCCGGGCGCCGAACGCCCCGTACGGCGCGGCCGCCGCCCAGGCGCGGTCGAAGTCGCGCAGGAAGGCGTGCACCGGCCGCCCCGGCACGTTGTGGTGGATCAGCGCCTTCGGCAGCCGTTCGGCCAGGTCGGACGGCCGGTCGAGGCCGCCCAGCCGGGCCGCGAAGGTCACCGTGCGCGGCCCCTCCGGGCCGAGCGCCACCCAGACGTGCCGACGGCCGATCTCGTCGCAGGTGCCCTCGACCAGCAGCCCGTCGGGGGCCAGCCGGCCGCACAGCCGCTCCCAGACCCCGGCCACCGCCGACTCGTCGTACTGCCGCAGCACATTGGCGGCCCGGATCAGCAGGGCGGGCGCGCCGCCGTCCAGCGGCACCTCGAAGCCGCCGCGCCGGAAGGTCAGCAGCGGCGGCACCGCGTGGGGCAGCGCCGCGGCCACCCGGGCCGGTTCGATCTCGATCCCGACCACCCGGACGTCCGGCCGCACCGACCGCAGCCGTGCGGACAGCTCGACGGCCGTCCACGGCGCGGCGCCGTACCCGAGGTCGACGGCGACCGGCGGGCGGCCGGCGGAACGCAGCGCGGGTCCGAGCGCGTGGGCGATCCAGCGGTCCATCCGGCGCAGCCGGTTGGTGTTGGTGGTCCCCCGGGTGACGGTGCCCACCGGCCGCCCGGCCCGTCCGCGGGCGGGCGCGGTCACGGTGTCGGGGGAGGAGGCGGCCATGCCCCACAGGGTACGGGGCCCGCCGCGGCCGCCGGCGGCGTGGCCCATCTCATGCCGGGGCCCGGGAATGCCGGCCGACGATCGCGTGGTTGGCAGACTGATGGTGATGTGTGCCCGGACGGGGCGCGGCAGGCCGGCGCGCCGCAGCGGGCGCCGCGGGCGTGCGGCGCGCGGGCGGTGGCGCACGCACCGGAAGCAGGCAGAACAGCAGGCAGCAGGCAAGCAGGGCTGCTGAGGCGGGAAGTACACGAGGAGGCTTCAGCCAGGTGATCCAGCACCCCGTCCGTTCGGTACGCCGTGCCCAGCCGGCCGCGCCCGCGCGCGGCCGGCTCCAGTCGCTCGTCCAGGGCGGCCGGCGCCGCCCGCGCCGGATAGCCATGCTCAGCGTCCACACCTCCCCGCTGCACCAGCCGGGGACGGGCGACGCCGGCGGCATGAACGTCTACATCGTGGAGCTGGCCAAGCGGCTGGCCGAGCTCAACATCGAGGTCGAGGTGTTCACCCGGGCGATCTGCTCGGACGACGCGCCCACCGTGGAGCTGGCCCCGGGCGTGCTGGTCCGGCACGTCACGGCGGGCCCGTACGAGGGGCTGCTGAAGGAGGACCTGCCGGCCCAGCTGTGCGCCTTCACCCACGGCGTGCTCCGCACCGAGGCCGGCCACCGGCCCGGCCACTACGACCTGGTCCACTCGCACTACTGGCTCTCCGGCCAGGTCGGCTGGCTGGCCGCCCAGCGCTGGGGCGTGCCGCTGGTGCACACCATGCACACCATGGCGAAGGTGAAGAACGCGGCGCTGGCCGACGGCGACACCCCCGAGCCGCCGGTCCGGGTGATCGGCGAGACCCAGGTGGTGGAGGCGGCCGACCGGCTGATCGCCAACACCACCGAGGAGGCCGCCGAGCTGGCCCGGTTCTACGCGGCGCGCCCGGACCAGCTGGCCGTCGTCCACCCGGGCGTCAACCTGGACGTGTTCCGCCCGGCGGCACCGGGTGCCGCGGAGGCCCGCCGGGCCGCCCGTGCCCGGCTCGGGCTGCCCGCCGACGCCGCGGTACTGCTGTTCGCCGGCCGCATCCAGCCGCTGAAGGCGCCGGACGTGCTGCTGCGCGCGGTCGCGGTGCTGCTGGAGCGGCGCCCGGAACTGCGCGAGCGGCTGGTGGTGCCGGTGGTCGGCGGCCCCTCCGGCACCGGGCTGGCCAGGCCGGAGAGCCTGCACAAGCTGGCCGCCCAGCTGGGCATCGGCGACGTGGTGCGGTTCCACCCGCCGGTGGGCCAGGAGCTGCTCGCCGAGTGGTACCGGGCCGCGACGGCGCTGGTGATGCCCTCGTACAGCGAGTCGTTCGGGCTGGTCGCGCTGGAGGCACAGGCCTGCGGCACGCCGGTGGTGGCGGCCGCGGTCGGCGGCCTGCCGGTCGCCGTCCGGGACGGCGGGACGGGCACCCTGGTCGACGGCCACGACCCGGTGGACTGGTCGTACGCGCTGGAGCCGTACGTCACCGACCCGGCGCTGGTGGCCCGGCGCGGCGCCGCGGCGGCCCGGCACGCGGCCGGGTTCGGCTGGGACACCGCCGCCGCGACCACCGCCGAGGTGTACGCCGGCAGCCTGGTCCGGTCGCTCGGCCGACTGGCCGGGGCGCGCCAGCGGCGCGGCTGACCGTGCGCGGCGGTCGCGGCCGGCGCACTGCTGCGCACGGGCGTACCGCCGAGTAACGTCACCCCCATGGCAATCCGCACCAAGGACGAGGCCCTGACCCTCCTGCGCACCGCCCTGGACGGGGCCGGGGTGGCCTGGGAGCCGGCCCCCACCGACCCGTACACCCTGGTGGCGGCCCTCCCGGGCACCCGGAAGCTGAGCACCACCTGCGCGCTGCGGGTCGGTGACCACACCCTGTCGGTGAACGCCTTCGTGGTCCGCCGCCCGGACGAGAACCACGAGGCGGTCTACCGCTGGCTGCTGGAGCGCAACACCCGGCTCTACGGCGTGGCGTACGCGGTGGACCGGTTGGGGGACGTCTACCTGGCGGGCCGGCTGCCGCTGGAGGCGCTGACCCCGGACGCCGTGGACCGGCTGCTGGGCACGGTGCTGGAGAACGCCGACGAGCCGTTCAACACGCTGCTGGAGCTGGGTTTCGCCACCGCGATCCGGCGGGAGTGGGAGTGGCGGACCAAGCGGGGGGAGTCGACCCGCAACCTGGCCGCCTTCGCCCACCTCGCCGGCCCGGCCGCCGAGCCGCCTGCCTCCGGGCCGCCTGCCGCCGGGTAGCCGGAGGGGGCGTCAGCCGCCCGTCGTGGCGGCCCGCTCCGGTTCGGCGGCCGGCGCCGTGCCCGGGGCCGCCGCCACGGTCGCCGACTTCGCCAGCGCCGCCCCCGGCCGCCGGCCGAGCAGGACGTACCCGCCGGCGGCCACCGTGCCGAGCACCGCGCACGCCCCCCACATCACCCCGCTGCCGGCCCGCTCCAGCAGCACCCCGCCCGCCGCCGGGCCGAGGAACGAGGCGAGCGACCAGGAGAGCGAGTAGACGCCCTGGTAGCGGCCGCGCGCCCGGGCCGGCGACAGCTCGGCGACCAGGCCCATCATGGTCGGAGCGTTCAGGATCTCGCCGAGCGTCCAGACCGCCACGGTGAACGCGTAGAACCAGGCCGAGGAGCCGGCCAGCGCGGTCAGCCCGAAGCCCCAGCCGATGAACAGCGCGCTGGCGACCAGCAGGGCCGTCCGGTCCCGGCCCTCCATCCACCGGGTGACCGGGATCTGCAGCACCACGATGAGCAGGCCGTTGAGCCCGATCACCAGGCCGTACTGGGCGGAGCTGATGCCGGACCGGCCCATGTCGACGGCCAGCGTGGTGGAGCCCTGCTGGGCGACCAGGGCGAGCAGCAGGTTGAGCACCACCACCGCCATGAAACGGGCGTCCCGGAACACCGCGAGGAGGCCGATCGCCGGCGGGGCCGCCGGTCCGCCCGGAACCGCTTCCGGCGCGTCCGGCCTGGTCTCGGGTATCCGCACGAAGATGACCACCGCGCAGACCACCGTGGAGAGCGCGTCCAGCAGGAAGAGCGTCAGGTAGCCGTGGGTGGCGATCAGTCCGGCGGCCGCCGCGGAGAGGCCGAAGCCGATGTTGATCGCCCAGTAGTTCAGCGCGAAGGCGCGCACCCGGTCCTCGGCGGGCACGATGTCCGCGATGATCGCCGAGGTGGCCGGCCGGGTCGCGTTGTTGCAGAAGCCGACCAGGAAGGCGACCGCCGCGATGGTCGCCTGACCGTCGCTGAAGCCGAGCAGCGCGGTGAACAGGGCGGTGCCGAGCTGGGCGGCGACCAGGGTCGGCCGCCGTCCGATCCGGTCGGCCAGCACCCCGGCGACGACGGAGGCGATCGCCGAGCCCAGGCCGAACAGTGAGGCCACCAGACCCGCGTACGAGGCCGAGTAGCCCCGCTCGGTGGTGAGGTAGAGCGCCAGGAAGGTGACCACGAACGCGCCCAGCTTGTTGATGAGCGTGCTGGTCCAGAGCCACCAGAACTGGCGGGGGAGCCCGCTCACCGCCTCGGCGACGGCTCCGGAGGCGCGGGTGGACAGGGACCGGTCGGGCATGTGGGGGCTCCCGGGGCAGGCGGACGTCCGCTGAGCCGCACGGGCAGGACCGCTCAGCGTGAGGGTAAGAGTCTCTAACGCGGAGCACACCTTACATGCCGGGCGAGGTCCCCACCAGGGGGTTTTCCGGGCTCCACTAAGCTGGGGGCCATGGCTGACACGACGTACCGACTCATCCTGCTCCGCCACGGCGAGAGCCAGTGGAACCAGAAGAACCTGTTCACCGGTTGGGTCGACGTCGACCTCAACGAGAAGGGCGAGAAGGAGGCCGCGCGCGGTGGCGAGCTGCTCGCCGCCGAGGGCTTCCTCCCGGACGTGCTGCACACCTCGCTGCTGCGCCGCGCGATCCGCACCTCGCAGATCGCCCTGGACAAGGCCGACCGCCACTGGATCCCGGTCAGCCGCAGCTGGCGCCTGAACGAGCGGCACTACGGCGCGCTCCAGGGCAAGGACAAGGCCCAGACCCTGGCCGAGTTCGGCGAGGAGCAGTTCCAGCTCTGGCGCCGCTCGTACGACACCCCGCCGCCGGTGCTGGCCGACGACGCCGAGTACTCGCAGGCCGGCGACGCCCGCTACGCCGAGATCCCGAGCGAGCTGCGTCCGCGCACCGAGTGCCTGAAGGACGTCGTCGACCGGATGCTGCCGTACTGGTACGACGCCATCGTCCCGGACCTCGCCGCCGGCCGGACCGTCCTGGTCACCGCCCACGGCAACAGCCTGCGCGCGCTGGTCAAGCACCTCGACGGCATCTCCGACGCCGACATCGCCGGCCTCAACATCCCGACCGGCATCCCGCTGGTCTACGAGCTGGACGCCGACTTCAAGCCGGTCGTCAAGGGCGGCCGCTACCTCGACGCCGACGCCGCCGCCGCCGCGATCGAGGCGGTCAAGAACCAGGGCAAGAAGTAAGCCGCACCGCCCGTCGAGGGCCCCGTTCCCCGTTCCGGGGGAACGGGGCCTTTCGCTTCCAACTCACCTGCGGCCGAAGCGAGTTCGGTGTGCCGCAAAAATGGTTCAGACCATTGACGGCTCCGGTGGCGGCTCCTACCGTGTGAGCACCGACCCGGCGCAGGCATGCCCAGCCCCCACGCGCGCGTGTCCGCGCCCGGCGCACTCTCCATCCACCCCCACGGAGGAGCACCATGCGCACACGTCATGTCGTCGGAGCCGTGATCGCCGCCCTCGCGGTGCCGGTCGCGGTCGCCTTTCCGGCGCAGTCGCACGGCTACATCACCACCCCGCCCAGCCGGGCCGCGCTCTGCGGCGCGGGCACGGTGACCAACTGCGGCGCGATCCGCTGGGAGCCGCAGAGCGTCGAGGGGCCCAAGGGCTTCCCGACCAGAGGCCCGGCCGACGGCGCCATCTGCGCCGGCGGCAACAGCCGGTTCGCCGAGCTGGACGACCCGCGCGGCGGCGCCTGGCCGGCCACGGCCGTCTCGGCGGGCCAGCGGCTGACCTTCACCTGGCGGTTCACCGCCCGGCACGCCACGTCGGGCTTCCGGTACTACCTGACCAAGCCCGGCTACGACGCCACGCAGAAGGTCACCCGGGCCAACCTGGAGCTGACCCCGTTCCTGAACGTCCCCTACAACGGCACCCAGGTTCCCAGCACGCTCAGCCACACCGCGACCCTGCCGTCCGGGCGGACCGGCCACCACGTGGTCGTCGCGGTCTGGGACGTCGCGGACACCGCCAACGCCTTCTACTCCTGCTCGGACGTCACGTTCTGACGCCCGGCCCGTCCGGCGGCACCACCGCCGGGCGGGCGCACACCCAACGGACCCCGTCGGCGCTCCGGCGGTGAGGAGGCCGGGGTGCGCGGCCGTCTCCCACGGCAGCCGTGCACCCCGGAGCTCCGCGGTGGCACCGGGGGCAGGTCGGGCGGACGGTTCTCAGCGGCCGCAGCAGCCGCCGTCGACGCCGCCGCACTGGCAGGGCGCGCCGGACTGGCAGCCGCAGCCGCAGCCCGGTCCGCAACCGCAGCCGGCCGCGAGGACGGGCAGCAGCCGCGGGGCGGGTGGTGCGATGGTCTCGGGAGCCGATGCCGGGCCGGTCGGGTTTGCCTTCATCGCGCGGACCCCTCCTTCTGACGGGCACGCCTCGGTGCCCACGGCTTCGAGTGAAACCGCCGACCGGAGGGAGCGTCAACGGGCGCGCAGTGGTGGGGAGTCCGGTCACCCGTGCTCCCCCACCACCCCCGGCCAGGGGTTTACTCACCCCTGGGAAGGAACGCCGTCCGACGACGAGAGGCGGCCGGATGTCACTCCGCCTCGGCGGCGGCCTCGGTCGCCGCGACGAACTCCTCCACGTGCTCGCCGGTCACCAGGTACACCACGCGCTTGGCCACCGAGACCGCGTGGTCGGCGAACCGCTCGTAGTAGCGGCCGACCAGGGTGACGTCCACCGCTGTCTCGATGCCGTGGTGCCAGCGCTCGTCGATGAGGTGCGCGAACAGCTCGCGGTGCAGCGCGTCGATCGCGTCGTCGTCCTGCTCCAGTTCCAGCGCCTTGTCGACGTCCTTGGTGGCGATCACCAGGCCGGCCTTGGCGACCAGGCGCTGGGCGAGCTGCCCCAGCTCCAGGACCGTCGAGTGCAGGTCGCTGGGGACGGCCGACTCGGGGTAGCGCAGCCGCGCGACCTTGGCGACGTGCTGGGCGAGGTCGCCGCAGCGCTCCAGGTCGGCGCTCATCCGCAGCGAGGTGACGACGATGCGCAGGTCGGTGGCGACCGGCTGCTGACGGGCGAGCAGGTCGATCGCCCGGTTCTCCAGCTCGTGGTGCAGGTCGTTGATCTTCTCGTCGGCGGCGATCACGCTCTCCGCCAGCGCCAGGTCCGCGTCGAGGAGCGCGGTGGTGGCCCGGCCGAGTGCCGAACCGACCAGCCGGGCCATCTCGACCAGGCTGTCGCCGATCGAGTCGAGTTCCTCGTGGTACGCGTCGCGCATTTTCTCTCCTCAGTAGCTGTGTCGGTGGCGGTGCCGACCGGCCGTCCGGTACGACGGTCCGACCGGCGTACGGACGGCCGCTGCTGGTGGCGCGCATCGTACGCGCACACCCGGGGCGGCGGGCGGCCATTCGGCCGGGCCGCTCCTCCCACACGGGCTCCGGCGCCCACTCTGGGCCGTCCGGGCGACCACGCACGACCCGTTCAGTGAATCGGCGGCTACCTGAAGGTGAATTCTCGGCAACGCGTGGCCGATCCCTTGATCGAGCCCTTGGGGAGCGCCCGCACCGTGCGCTTAGGCTGGCCGTATGGACGTGAACGTGGCCGCCGCCGCTGCCTGCGCCATAGCCGGGCTCGGCGTCGGCCTCACGGCCTCGATCGCCTTCCGTTGGAGCGAGCGCGAGCAGGCCAGGGGCAGGTACGGCGGAACCAATCGGAACCAGGGCCGTACCCAGGGCCTGGGCCCCGCGCAGGAACCCCCGCTGCCGCCGGGGGTCGACACGGTCCTCTCCGTGCTGCGGTCCTGCGCGATCGTGCTCGGCGAGGCCGACGACGTGGTCAAGGCGAGCTCGGCCGCGTACGCGATGGGCCTGGTGCGCGGCGGCGCGGTCGCCGTCGACCAGCTGCTCGCGCTGGCCCGCTCCACCCGCCGGGACGGCGAGATCCGCCAGCTGGAGCTGGAGCTGCCCCGCCCGGGCGCGGCGCGCGCCGCCGAACCGCTCGCGGTCTCGGCCCGGGTCGCCCCGCTGGGCTCCCGGCTGGTCCTGGTGCTGGTCGAGGACCAGACCGAGCGCCGCCGGGTGGAGGCCGTGCGCCGCGACTTCGTCGCCAACGTCAGCCATGAGCTCAAGACCCCGGTCGGTGCGCTCTCGCTGCTCTCCGAGGCGGTCGCGGACGCGGCCGACGACCCGGAGGCGGTGCAGCGCTTCGCCGGCCGGATGCAGATCGAGGCGACCAGGCTGGCCAGCCTGGTCCAGGAGATCATCGACCTCTCCCGGGTCCAGGACGACCGGCTGATGGTCGACCCGGAGCCGGTCGCGGTGGACGAGCTGATCGCCGAGGCGATCGACCGCTGCCGCCAGCAGGCCGCCGCCAAGCAGATCCTCATCGCGGCCGGCGGCATCGCCGGCCTCTACCTGCACGGCAACCGCGGCCAGCTCGCCGCCGCGCTCGGCAACCTCGTCGAGAACGCCGTCAACTACAGCCCGCCCCGCACCAGGGTCGCGATCGCCACCCGCCGGATATCCAGCGCCGCCGCGCTGGGCGAGGCCGACGGCGAGCTGATCGAGATCTCGGTGACCGACCAGGGCATCGGCATCTCCGAGAAGGACCGCGAGCGGGTCTTCGAACGCTTCTACCGGGTCGACCCCGCACGCTCCCGGCAGACCGGCGGCACCGGCCTCGGCCTCTCCATCGTCAAGCACGTGGCCGCCTCGCACGGCGGCACCGTGTCGGTGTGGAGCGTCGAGGGCCAGGGCTCCACCTTCACCGTCCGCCTGCCCGCCGGGCAGGCCCCCGTGGACCGGCCCCGTGCGGGGGAGTCCGCGGAACCCCTGTCAGAAACAACCCCACAGCTTGCCCCGGAGGCCTGATCGTGACCCGAGTACTGGTGGTCGAGGACGAGGAGTCGTTCAGCGACGCCCTGTCGTACATGCTCCGCAAGGAGGGCTTCGAGGTGGCCATCGCCGCCACCGGCCCCGACGCGCTGGAGCAGTTCGAACGCAACGGTGCCGACCTCGTCCTGCTCGACCTGATGCTGCCGGGGCTGCCCGGCACCGAGGTCTGCCGCCAGCTGCGGGTCCGCTCCAACGTGCCGGTGATCATGGTCACCGCCAAGGACAGCGAGATCGACAAGGTGGTCGGTCTGGAGATAGGCGCGGACGACTACGTCACCAAGCCGTACTCCACCCGTGAGCTGGTCGCCCGGATCCGTGCGGTGCTGCGCCGCCGCGGCGAGAACGAGGGCCCCGGCGACGGCGGCGGCCCGGGCGCCCTGGAGGCGGGCCCGGTCCGGATGGACGTCGACCGGCACGTGGTGACCGTGGACGGCGCCAAGGTCGACCTGCCGCTCAAGGAGTTCGACCTGCTGGAGATGCTGCTGCGCAACGCCGGCCGGGTGCTCACCCGGATGCAGCTGATCGACCGGGTCTGGGGCGCGGACTACGTCGGCGACACCAAGACGCTGGACGTCCACGTCAAGCGGCTGCGGGCGAAGATCGAGCCGGACCCGGGCGCGCCGCGCTACCTGGTCACGGTTCGCGGCCTCGGCTACAAGTTCGAGCCGTAAACCGCCGTGCCGCCGCCCTGACCCCTGGCCCAAGGGGGAGGGCAGACGAAAGGGCCCCGTCCGCTCCTGCGGACGGGGCCCTTCGC